>NZ_JBEZFH010000394.1:0-2746 GCF_040649355.1 Sphaerisporangium sp. NPDC049002
CGGTCACCGCGCTTTCGACGGCCGTCCACAGCCCGGTGAAGACGCCACCTCTGCGCTTCCCGCTCGTCGTGGAGTCGTGGGCGATCACGTCGGCCCGCGACCGTGCGCCACTGCCACCTGTCCGAGCGGCCCATGGTGTTCATCCCGCTCCGGATGGCGGGTGAGGCGGCGGCGCCGCTGGCCGCGATGGCGGGCACCGATCCCGATCGTCCCCGGCTGCTCGTGGTCCCCCAGCCGCGCGACCGCGACCTGCGGTTCGCCTTCGCCGCCGAGCTGGCCGAGATCCTCCTGCCGTACGTCGAGGGCCTGCAGAAGGCGACGGAGACGGTCGAGCGGCGCGGCGCGGAGCCGTACGAGCGCTGCGTCGACGCCCCGCAGCTGATCGTGCCGAACCGGAGCGCCGTCGCCTTCGTCCACATGCTGGGCCGCTCCACCCGGTTCCGCCGCGCCGAGGGGCCGTACGCCGTGCACCCCTCGGTGCCGGTGCTGGGCCGGTGGCTGACCTTCCTGGCCCAGCGGGCGCAGTACCCCGGCTCCGCCCTGCTCATGGCGGCCACCGAGGCGCTCTCCCTGCACTGGGCGACCGGGCAGAGCGCGCTGGAGGACGCGAACCTCGCCTCGCTGGTGAGCTGGATCGACCCGCCGCCGGGCATGAGCGGGGCGAGCGCCGCCCGGGAGGCGGAGGATCCCCTGATCTGGCCGCCCGCGGGCCCTGCCACCGACCCCGGCTTCGACACCGAGGTGCTCGCGCCCGCCATCAGGGCGTACGAGGAGACGCGTGGCGACCGGGCCGCCGCCAGGGTCGGCGAGGCGGTGCGCTCCCAGCTCGAACCGACCTGGCGGCTGATGTGGCGGGCCATCGGCCTGCTCGGCGCGCTGCCCGCCGGGCCGGGCGCCGCGGTCCGCTGGGAGGCCGACCGGGCGGCCTTCACCAACTTCGCCGCCCAGCTCGCCGAGGGCGGCCCTCCCCAGCCGAAGCGGGACAGCGCGGTCGGGGCCGCCTCGCGGCTGGCCCGCATGGAACGGGCGCGCGCCTCCTACGACGCGCAGCGGGCCTACGACGATCCGCTGGTCATGGCCGCCTACCGCCTGACCGGCGAGGCGTTCACCGGCACCGTCGTCGCCACCGATCCGGACCACGCCGAGGGCGAGGGCCGGGGGCGCAAGCTCCGGCCGCTGCTCACCCTGCGCACGAGCGACCCGGTACGGCTCGCGCCCGGCGCGCGGCTCGGCACGCCCGAACGGCGCGGCCAGCAGGCCGAGGTCGTCGAGATCTCCGGCGAGCACGTCACGTTGAAGATCGTCAAGGGGATGGGGCGCGGCAAGGCGGCGACGCCGGGCGCCGTGCCGGAGGTCGGCGAGCGCCTGTGCTACGCCGCCCTCACCGACGAGTTCCAGCCCCCGGCGAGTCTGCCCGCGCCCGAGGACACCCCGTGGACCCACGGCGGCCCGCCGCCGGAGCACGTCCCCGCCGACGAGGAGCCAGAGGAGGAGTGGTCATGAGGACGCGGCGCTCCCGCCGGACCCGGCGGCGCACATGACCGGGAGGCACGTCTCCCCTGCGGCGGAGGCGGCAGGCGTCGTCGACGCCGTGCTCGCCGACCTGCCCAGGCACCGTGGCGTGGTCGTCGACTCGCCTCCGGGCGCGGGCAAGTCCACGCTGGTGGTCAGGGCCGCCGGGCACCTCGCCGCCACCGGCGAGCCCCTGATGATCATCGCCCAGACGAACGAGCAGGTGGACGACCTGATCGTCCGGCTGGCGGCCGAGCATCCCGGCCTGCCCATCGGCCGGCTCTCCGCCGCCGACTACGTCGTGCCGCGGCGGGTCGTGGGGAAGGCGAGCGTCGGCACCAAGCTGCCCGATCTCGGCGACCCGGCGGTGGTGGTGGCCACCGCCGACAAGTGGGCCTGGGTCGGCGACCGAAAGTGGCCGTGGGCCATCGTCGACGAGGCCTACCAGATGCGCTCGGACAAGCTGCTGCGCATCGCGGGGCTGTTCGAGCGGGCGCTGTTCGTCGGCGACCCCGGCCAGCTCGACCCGTTCTCGATCGTGGACGGCGACCGCTGGGCGGGCCTGTCGTGGGATCCGCTCCAGAGCGCGGTGGCCGTGCTCCTGCGTCACAATCCCGACCTTCCGGTCCACCGGCTCCCGGTGTCCTGGAGGCTGCCCGCCTCGGCCGCCCCCGTCGTGTCGGAGGCGTTCTACCCCTACACCGGGTTCAAGGCCGGCACCGGGCCCGGCGACCGGGGCCTGTCGTTCACGGCGGGCGGCATGCGCACGGCGTACGACGCCGCGCTGGAGGAGGCGGCGGAGTCCGGCTGGGCGCTGTACGAGCTGCCGAGCCGGCACACGGTGCGCACCGACGCCGAGGCCGTCCAGGCGGTGGCCGTGCTGGCCGCGCGGCTGCTGCAGCGTGCGCCCATCACGCGCTCCGAGCGGGGCGAGCACCCGGTCACGCCCGGCCGCGTCGCCATCGGCGCCGCGCACCGCGACCAGGTGGCCGCGATCCAGGCCACGGGCCTGCCCGAGGGGGTGACCGTGGACACCGCGAACCGCCTCCAGGGCCGCGAGTACGACGTGACGATCGTCCTGCACCCGCTCTCGGGGCGCAGGGACGCGACGGCCTTCCACCTGGAGTCCGGACGGCTGTGCGTGCTCACCTCGCGGCACCGGCACGCCTGCGTCGCGGATCCATCGGCGCACGAATCAGACACTCAGTGAAATCGCACGCTGGTTGAACCCGGT
>NZ_JBEZFH010000395.1:0-2716 GCF_040649355.1 Sphaerisporangium sp. NPDC049002
TGTCGCTTGCCAGCCTGATGGGACCACCCAGTTGCCACGAGGAAGGGACCACCTGGTCGTGTAGTCGATCATAATGATCTCCCTCAGTTCGTCCCCGGCGACGCACCGTTGCCGGGATCGTGATCGGGGTGGATGGTGGGTCGTTGACGGGTCCGGTAGGACTCGCCCTCGACGATCAGGACGTGCGCTGCCGACACCAGCCGGTCCACGGCGGACTGGGCGAGCAGCGGGTCGGCGAGCATGGCCAGCCACTCGCTGGGTTCACGGTTGGAGGTCACCACGGTGGCGGCCCTGCGGTGGCGTTCCACGACCAGCTCGTAGAAGTCCGCGGTCTCGATCTGGTCCAGGCCCTTGAGCGCGAAGTCGTCGATGATGAGCAGCTGAACGTGAGCGAGCCGGCGCATCTCGGCCTCGACGGTGTTGTCGAGCCGGGCGGCCTTGAGACGCTTGAACAGCTTGTCGGCGCGGAACATCGCCACGGTGTAGCGGCGGCGGACCGCGATGTGCCCGAGCGCGGTGGCCAGGTGGGTCTTGCCCGTGCCGACCGGCCCCAGAACCAGGGCGCCGTTGGCGCCGTCGATGAACCGCAGCGTGGTCAGCTCGCCCCATAGTTGCTGGTCGTAGGTGACGGCCGCGCTGGCGTCCCAGGTATCCAGGCGCATCGCGTGTTCCAGGCCGGCGGCGCGGGCGCGCAGCGCGGCCGAGCCGGTCTCGCGGCGCGACACCTCATCAGCCAGCACCAGTTCCAGGAAGTCGGCGTGGGCCAGGTGCTGCTGCTTGGCCAGCGCGAGGCGTTCGGGCAGCGTGTCGAGCATCTTGCCGAGCTTGAGTGCGCGCAGCGCCTGCTTGAGCTCGGCGTTGATCGGATCACGCACCGGACCGTTGGCCGTGTTCCGCGCGGTGCTGGTGCTGGCCATCACCGATTCACCCCTGTCCAAGGT
This sequence comes from Sphaerisporangium sp. NPDC049002, assembly GCF_040649355.1. Lineage (NCBI taxonomy): Bacteria > Bacillati > Actinomycetota > Actinomycetes > Streptosporangiales > Streptosporangiaceae > Sphaerisporangium > Sphaerisporangium sp. NPDC049002. The sequence continues at coordinate 942 of NZ_JBEZFH010000395.1, forward strand.
TCGCTGCTGTCGTCTGGGTCGGGGCGGACCGCAGGGCCGAGGAGAGCCAGGTGCGCGCGCCGGGGCGGGTTGAACTCGGCCGGATCGCGGGCGAATCGCCCGCCCGCGACCGCTGCGGGGCGCGGTGCGGGGATCGGGGTGTCGTGTGTCCCTCTGTCCAGCATCGAGGCGATCTTCGTGACCGACAACACATCAAGGTCCAACGCCTTGCCGCACGCGGCCTCGACCGGCTCGGCGCCGTAGCGGCGGACCAGGCCCAGCAGCCGGTAGACCTGCCGCATCCGGGTCCACGGCAGCGTGTCGTCGAAGTGCCGCTCGGCATAGATACCCACGTTGTTCCCGGCCCGGTAGGCGGCGCGGACCAGCGAGTCGATGTCACGCATCGCATACCCGGCCCGCTCGGCGGGCAGATCGGCCGCATCCGTGCGGCGGCCCCCAGGGGCTTGGCGGGGATGGGTCTTGACCAGCCTGCCGCGGTGGAACAGCTTGACCAGCGCGCCATCGGCGCGGGCGTCCAAGTGCTGGCCGATGTATTGGCCCGGCACCGAGTACAACGCCTTGCCGATCTCGATGTGGAAGTCCTTGTGGACCTTCACCTGCTTGAAGATCGGCATGTCATAGGCGCCCTCGGGCGGCGGCAGCAGCGCCTTGGCCTCGCGCTCGGCGAACACCTCGGCAGGCCGGGCCTGCAGCGTGCCGTGGATCCGCAGTCCCGCCGTGGCATGGCACCACGCCTCGGCTCGCGTCTGGGCGTCGGCCAGGTCGGCGAAGTCCTCGGCGGTGAAGAAGTTTCCGCGCACGTACTGCACCATCCGCTCGACCCGAGGTTTGTCCTTGGGCGAGCGCACCCGCGCCGGATCGGTGGCGAACCCGGCGTGCTGGGCGTAGTCCAGCCAGCCGACGGTGAAGGTCGGGTTGACCGGATCGGCGTTGGAGATGACCGGCGACAGGTTGTCGGGGATGAGCACCTTGAACACCCCGCCGAAGAACCGCCACGCTGCCTCACACCCGGCGATCACCGCCTCCAAGGTCTGGGAGAAGGTCAGCCAGATGAACATGTGCCGGGAGAAAACCGACGTGAAGATCAGCACATGCGCGACCCGGTTGCGGCCCTCGACCGGGTCATAAATCAGGCCAAGCCGGGCGAAATCGATCTGACACTCCATGCCCGGCTGCCCATCGAGCACACGGACCGTGGTCTTGCCCCGCCCAAACTCACACCGCTCCACGCAGAAGCGGTGCAGCGTCCGATACGGCACCTCAACGCCCACACGCAGCAGCTTGATGCGGATCTTCTCCACCTGCACGCCGGCCTTCACCCAGGCACCGATCTCCTCACGCCGACTCTCCAACCGCTCCCAACTCGCCCCGTGCCGGCCATCGCGGCGGACAGGGCGGACCACCTCGACGATCTGGCCGATCAGCTCATCTGACAGCTGCCCCACGCCGCCCCCGCGGACCAGCCCGGCCTCGGTGGCCGCGTCCACATACCGGCGAGCCGTCTTGCGATCCACCCCCGCCTGCTCAGCGACCTTGCGCAGGCCGGCCCCCGCCAGCCACGCCCGCAGCACCTCACGCACCTCGATCACAGAAACCTCCCGGAACGCCATTCCCCCGAACCCCCACCAAGTCGAATGACCTGGAACGGTTCGTAACCGGAAGTGATCAGATCCCCGAACCCGACACGCGGGGTGGTCCCATCACTGGCAACCGGGTGGTCCCATGCTCGTGGCAGAAAACCACCCTCGGTGGTCCCATAAGCCTGGCCGGCGACA
>NZ_JBEZFH010000396.1:0-2639 GCF_040649355.1 Sphaerisporangium sp. NPDC049002
AGGGGTGGAACATCGCGTCCAGCAGCGCCGGATGCAGCCCGAACCCCGCCACCTCCACCTCGTCGTCCACCGAGACCTCGGCGAACAGCTCCCCGTCCCGGCGCCAGACTCCTCGCACGCCCTGGAACACCGGACCGTACTCGTAGCCGAGATCGGCCAGCCGCTCGTACCCGCCTTCGAGCGCCACCACCGACGCCCCCGCAGGCGGCCACACCCCCGCCCAGTCGCAGGTGCCTGTCGCACCGCCGTCCACGGCCACGGCTCCGGAGACGTGGCGGGTCCACGCGGCCTCGTGGTCGTCGGCCGGGCGGGAGTACACCCGTACGGGCCGCGTGCCGGCGTCGTCCGCCCGCTCGACGACGACCTGCAACGCCAGCGCGCCCTGCTCCGGCAGCACCAGCGGCGCCTCGAACATCAGCTCCTCGACGAGGTCGCAGCCGAGCTGGCCGCCGGCCTCAAGGACGAGATCGACGAAGGCCGCGCCCGGCAGCACGGTCGCGCCGAGCATCACGTGGTCGGCCAGCCACGGCGAGCCGGTGACCGACAGGCGGCCGGTGAACACCGTCGTACCGTCGTCGGCGACGTCGACCACGGCCCCGAGCAGGGGGTACCCGAGCCCGCGCAGCCCGGCCGACGAGACGCCCGCCGCACGTACCGGGGGGTAGAGCCAGAAGCGCTCGCGGTCGAACGCGTACGTCGGAAGGTCGACGTCCGTGCCGCCCGACAGCGCGGGCCAGTCGACGGCCACGCCCGCCACGCACGCCTGCGCGAGGCAGGCGACCAGCGCGTCAGGCTCGGGCCGCTGCCGCCGGTTGAGGGAGATGACCGAGGCGTCCTGCGCGGTGACGCAGTCGTGGGCCATGCCGGACAGGACCGCGTCCGGCCCGACCTCGATGTAGGCGCTCACGCCGTCGGACTCCAGCCGCCCGATCATCGCGTGGAACATGACGGGCCGGCGGACCTGTTCGAGCCAGTACTCCGGCTCCGTCCAGGAGGCGTCCCCGCCGAGGTTGGTGGCGAACGGGATCCGCGCCTCGCCGAAGTCCACGCTCCCCAGCTCGGCGGCGAACTCGGCGAGCATCGGCTCCATCAGCGGGGAGTGGAAGGCGTGGCTGACCGGAAGCCGCCGGGTGCGCCGGCCGAGCTCCCGCCACTCGTCGGCCACCGCGAGGCACACCTCCTCCACGCCGGAGACGACCACGCCGGTGGGGCCGTTGACCGCGGCGATCCCCACCAGGTGCTCCTGGCCGGTCAGGGTGGGGGCGACCTCGTCCTCGGCGGCCTCGATGGCGACCATCGCGCCGGGCTCGTCGAGCGCCTGCATCAGGCGGGCGCGGGCGGTGATCAGCCGCGCGGCGTCGGCCAGCGACCAGATCCCCGCGACGTGCGCGGCGGCGAACTCGCCGACCGAATGCCCGGCCACGAAGTCGGGCGTGACGCCGAGGGACTCCAGCAGCCGGAAGGCGGCCACCTCGTAGGCGAACAGCGCCGGCTGGGTGTAACAGGTCTCGTTCAGCCGCTCCGCCTCGGGCGTGCCCGGCTCGGCCCACATGACCTCGCGCAACGGGCGGTCGAGGTGGGCGTCGACCGCGGCGCAGACCTCGTCGAGCGCCTCGGCGAACACCCGCGACACGGCGTACAGCTCGCGCCCCATCCCGAGGCGCTGCCCGCCCTGGCCGGTGAACAGGTACGCCAGCCTCGGCTTCTCCTGGGCGATCCCCTTGACCACCTCGGCCACCGGCTTGTCGCGCAGGTGGTCGCCGAGGCCCGCGATCAGGGCGTCGCGGTCGTGGCCGAGGACGACGGCACGATGCTCGAACAGCGAGCGGCCGGAGGCCAGGGAGTGCGCCACGTCGGCCGGGCGCAGGGTTTCGTCGGCGGTGACGAAGTCGTGCAGCCGGGCGGCCTGCGCGCGCAGCGACGCGGCGCTGTGTGCGCTGATCACCCAGGCCAGCGGGGCCGCGCCGGGGCCCGCCGTCACGATGGGCGGGGCGGCGGGGGTACTCGGCCGTTCTGGGGCCTCCTCCAGGATGACGTGGGCGTTCGTGCCGCCGATGCCGAACGACGAAACCCCGGACCGGCGCGGGTGGCCGTCGCGCGACCACTCGCGGGGCTCGGTCAGCAGCCCGACGCCGCCCGCCGACCAGTCGATGTGCGGTTCGCTCTCGTCGACGTGCAGCGTGCGCGGCAGCACCCCGTGCCGCATCGCCATCACCATCTTGATCACGCCGGCGACGCCGGCGGCGGCCTGGGTGTGGCCGATGTTCGACTTCACCGAGCCGAGCCACAGGGGACGGCCGGCGCGCCGGTTGCGTCCGTAGGTGGCCATGAGCGCCTGGGCCTCGATCGGGTCGCCGAGCCGGGTGCCCGTGCCGTGCGCCTCCACGGCGTCGACGTCGCGGGTGTCGAGGCGGGCGTCGGCCAGCGCCTGCTCCACCACGCGCTCCTGAGCCGGGCCGTTCGGGGCGGTCAGCCCGTTGCTCGCGCCGTCCTGGTTGACCGCCGATCCCCGGATCACCCCGAGGATCCGACGCCCGTTGCGCTGGGCGTCCGACAGCCGCTCCAGGGCCAGCACCCCCACGCCCTCGGCCCACGCCGCGCCGTCCGCCGTCGAGGAGAACGACTTGCACCGCCCGTCG
>NZ_JBEZFH010000397.1:0-2624 GCF_040649355.1 Sphaerisporangium sp. NPDC049002
AGGGGTGGAACATCGCGTCCAGCAGCGCCGGATGCAGCCCGAACCCCGCCACCTCCACCTCGTCGTCCACCGAGACCTCGGCGAACAGCTCCCCGCCCCGGCGCCACACCCCACGCACACCCTGGAACACCGGACCGTACTCATAACCAAGATCAGCCAGCCGCTCGTACCCGCCGTCGAGCGCCACCACCGACGCCCCCGCAGGCGGCCACACCCCCGCCCAGTCACACGCGCCGGCCACGCCGACCGCGTCCACGGCCACCACGGCCGACGCGTGGCGGACCCAGGCGCCATCGGCGTCACCGGATCGTGAGAACACGGCCAGATCGCGGCGCTCCCCGCCGTCCGGCCGGCTGATGGTGATCTGGATGCTCACGGCGCCGGTCTTCGGGAGGAAGAGCGGGGCTTCGAGGACCAGCTCTTCGAGGTACTCGCAGCCCGCGATGGCCCCGCCCTCCAGGGCCAGCTCGGCGAGGGCCGCGCCGGGAAGCAGGACGGCGCCGCTGACGGAGTGGTCGGCGAGCCAGGGCGCGTCCGCCAGGGACAGCCGCCCGGTGAGCAGGAAGCCGTCGTCGGCCACCGGCACGACGGCGGTGAGCAGCGGGTGCCCCGAGCCACCGATCCCGGCCCCGGTCACCCGGCCGTCGCGATCGACGGAGTCGAGCCAGTACCTGTGCCGCTCGAAGGCGTAGGTGGGCAGGTCCACGTGCCGGTACGGGGCGGGCGCGAGCGCGGCCGTCCAGTCGACCTCGGCCCCGAGGACGTACGCCCGTGCCAGGGCGGCGAGGAAGCGGCCCCAGTCACCGGAACCACGGCGGAGCGACCCGCAGACACCGGCGGCGATCCCCGCGGCCTCGCAGATGTCCTCGACGTCGGATCCCAGCACCGGATGCGGGCTCACCTCAACGAACAGCGGGCTGCCGTACGTCGCGAAGGCCCCGACGGCCTGCTCGAACCGCACCGGGTTGCGCAGGTTGTCGTACCAGTAGCCGGTGGTGAGTTCCTCGGGCTCGATGAACCCGCCGGCCAGTGAGGAGCAGAAGGCGACCTCGGTGGGCTTCGGGGTCACCCTGTCCAGCGTCGCCATCAGCTCCTCGCGGAGCGCCTCGATGTGCGGCGTGTGCGAGGCGTAGTCCACCGCGATCCGGCGGGTCCGCACGGTGTCGCCGCAGGCGGCGGCGAACTCCTCCAGCGCGTCGACGTCGCCGGCCACCACCGTGCTGGCAGGGCCGCTGTGGACCGCCACCCAGAGCCGGTCCGACCACGGCTCCAGCAGCTCCCACGCCCGTACGGCCGGCAGTGACACCGCCAGCATGCCGCCGGTCCCGCCGAGCTTCACCAGCGCCTGGCCGCGCAGGGCCACGACCATCGCGGCGTCCTCCAGGGTCAGCGCCCCCGCGACGCACGCGGCGGTGATCTCTCCCTGCGAGTGACCCACCACCGCCGCCGGGTTCACCCCGAGGGACTTCCACAGCTCCGCCAGCGACACCATGACCGCGAACAGCACCGGCTGGATGACGTCGGAGCCTTCCAGGCCCGGCGCGCCCTCCCGGCCGCGCAGCACTCCCTCGGCCGACCAGCCGGTGTAGCGCGCGAGGGCCTGATCGCACCGCCGCAAATGAGTACGGAAGACCTCGCTGTGGTCGAGCAGGTCGACGGCCATCCCGGCCCACTGCGAGCCCTGCCCGGGGAACACGAACACCGGCCGCGCGTCGGAGGCCGCCAGCCCGCTGACCGCCGCCGGGTGCGGCAGGCCGTCCGCCAGCGCCGCCAGGGCGGCGACCAGCTCCTCGCGGTCCTCGGCCACCACCACCGCGCGATGGGCGAACTCCGGCCGCCTCGCGAGCACCCGCCCGGCCGCCACCAGATCACCCGGCTCGGCGCCCTCCGCGTACGAACGCAACCGGCCCGCCTGAGCGCGCAACGACGCCTCGGACTTCGCCGACACCACCCACACGAGCCGGCCATCCGCGGCATCGGTCGCATCCGGCACCACGGGAGCCGGGACCCCCTCCAAGATCACATGCGCGTTCGTCCCGCTGACCCCGAAGCCGGACACCGCCACCCGGAGCGGCCGGTCCCCCGGCAGCTCCACCGGCTCCGTGAGCAACCGGACCCCACCCGCCGACCAGTCGACGTGCGGCGTGGGCTCCTCGACGTGCAGGGTCGGCGGCAGCGTCCGGTGCTCCAGCGCCTTGACCATCTTGATCACGCCGGCGACGCCGGCGGCGGCCTGGGTGTGGCCGATGTTCGACTTCACCGAGCCGAGCCACAGGGGACGGCCGGCGGGCCGGTTGCGCCCGTACGTGGCGAGCAGGGCCTGGGCCTCGATGGGGTCGCCGAGCCGGGTGCCCGTGCCGTGCGCCTCCACGGCGTCCACGTCACCGGTGTCCAGGCGGGCGTCGGCCAGCGCCTGCGCCACCACGCGCTCCTGCGACGGGCCGTTCGGGGCGGTCAGCCCGTTGCTCGCGCCGTCCTGGTTGACGGCCGACCCGCGCACGACCGCCAGGATCCGGCGGCCGTTGCGCCGGGCGTCCGACAGCCGCTCCAGGGCCAGCACCCCCACGCCCTCGGCCCACGCCGCGCCGTCCGCCGTCGAGGAGAACGACTTGCACCGCCCGTCG
>NZ_JBEZFH010000398.1:0-2600 GCF_040649355.1 Sphaerisporangium sp. NPDC049002
ACGTCACCACCCAAGCCCGAGCCAGCCTCTTCATGGCACTCACCGCCACATTCCAGATCATGCTCTCCCGCTACACCGGCCAAAACGACATCGCCATCGGCACCCCCACCGCAGGACGCACCCACACCGAAACCGAGAACCTCATCGGCCTGTTCGTCAACAGCCTCGTCCTGCGCACCGACCTCACCGGCGACCCCACCTTCACCGACCTCCTCCACCAGGTCAAAAACACCGCCCTCGCCGCCTACGACCACCAAGACCTCCCCTTCGAACGCATCGTCGAAGAACTCGCCCCCCAACGCGACCTCACCCGCAACCCCCTCTTCCAGACCATGCTCGTCCTGCAGACCACCTCAGCCCGCAAGATCTGGACGCTGCCGGGCGTCGAGGTTCAGCACGTCCCGCTCCAGGCCACCGACTCCCAGGTGGACCTCACCATCGACCTCACCCTGCAGGAAGACCACAGCGCCAAAGGCTTCATCCACTTCAGCAGCGATCTGTTCGACAAGTCCACCATCGAGCGGATGGCCGGCCACTACCTCACGCTGCTCCAGCGGCTCGCCGACCACCCGGCGACCCCGCTGTCCCAGATCAGCATGCTGACCGAGGCCGAGCGCCGGCAGGTGCTGGTCGAGTGGAACGACACCGCGGGCCCGTTCCCCGCCGACCAGACCATCCACCAACTGGTCGCCGCACAGGCCACGACCCGCCCCGACGAACCCGCCGTCATCCACGGCGACCAGATCCTCACCCACGCCCAGCTCAACACCCGCGCCAACCAACTCGCCCACCACCTGCGCTCACAAGGAATCGGCCCCGAAGACCTGGTGGGAGTCTTCCTCGACCGCACCCCCGACCTCATCGTCGCCCTCCTGGCCATCCTCAAAGCCGGCGCCGCCTACGTCCCCCTCGACCCCGAATACCCCGCCGAACGCCTCGCCTACATGCTCCACGACACCGCCGCGCCCCTGGTCATCACCCAGCACGACCTCGCCGCGCAACTCCCCCACTCCACCGCCGCCCTCCTCATCGACACCCACTGGCCCCAGATCGCCACCCACCCCTCCACCGACCCCCCGCTCCTGGCCACACCACACGACCTCGCCTACGTCATCTACACCTCCGGCTCCACCGGCAGGCCCAAAGGCGTGATGATCGAACACCAGGGCGTCGTGAGCTACATGGCAGGCATGCAGGACGCGTTTCCGATCCACCCGGGCGAGAGCTTCCTGCAGGCCACGCCGGTGACCTTCGACGTGTCGGCGTACGAGATCCTTTGGCCGCTCTGGCAGGGGGGCACGGTCGTCCTGGTGCCGGGGGCCTCTCGCCTGGACATGGCGCACGTCGGGTCGCTCATGCGCCGTCACCGCATCGTCGGACTGCATTTCGTCCCCAGCTTGATGGACATGTTCGTCGCCCAGGTGGACCCGGCGGACTGCACCGGACTGCGGTACGCGTTCTGCAGCGGAGAAGCGCTGCCGGAGGTGCTCGTGCGGCGATTCGCCGACCGGTTCGACGGCGATCTGATCAACCTCTACGGCGCCACCGAGGTGTCGGTGGACACGACCTACTGGCGCGCCTCGCCGGACTCCCCCGTCCTCGCCGGACGCCCGATGAGGAACCAGACGGTGTACGTGCTGGACGGTTCGCTGCGGCCGGTGCCCGTCGGTGCGGTGGGGGAGGTCTATCTCGGGGGGCGGTCCGTCGGCCGCGGCTACCTGCGCCGGCCCGGGCTGACCGCGGAACGTTTCCCCGCCGACCCGTTCACGGGCGATCCCGGCGCCCGCATGTACAAGACCGGGGACCTCGGCCGGTTCACCGCCGGCGGTGAACTCGACCTCCTCGGTCGCATCGACAGCCAGGTGAAGCTGCGCGGCGTGCGCGTCGAGCCGGGTGAGATCGAGGCGGTCCTGCTGTCGCACCGCGATGTCGCGGCCTGCGCCGTCGTCGCGTGGGAGGACGGCGCCCGTGACAAGCACCTGGTCGCGTACTGCGTTCCTGCGGCCCGTGAGCCGGACGTCGCCGAACTCCGCGCTCTGTGCCGGGAGGAGCTGCCGCCGGCCGTGGTCCCGGCGGTGTTCATGATGCTGCCCGCACTGCCCCTGTCCCCCAACAGCAAGGTGGACCGCAAGAGGCTGCCCGCGCCCGACGTCGCGGACCTCGCGCCCAGCGCGGCCCACGTGGCTCCACGAGACGAGATCGAGCAGGCGCTCGCCGAGGTGTGGGCCGATCTGCTGGGCGTGGACCGCGTCGGCGTCCACGACAACTTCTTCGAGGTCGGCGGCCACTCGCTCCGGGCGGTCCAACTGGTCAACCAGGTGGAGCGGCTGACCGGCATCCGCATCAGCCTGAGGGGCCTGTTTCTTTCGCCGTCGATCGCCGGCATCAAGTCCCAGTTGCTTGAGCTGATCGACGCCCAAGGTGAGGAGTAGTCATGGAAAACAGCTCGACGCAGGCGCGTCTGCTCTCCCGTATCCGGCACCAGCAGGCCCGTCACCTGCCTGTGCGGGATCGTTCGAAGCCGGTGCCGTTGTCGTCCGCGCAGCGGGGACTGTGGTTCCTGGACCAACTGGAACCCGGCCGATCCGACTACGTCGTCC
>NZ_JBEZFH010000399.1:0-2558 GCF_040649355.1 Sphaerisporangium sp. NPDC049002
GCAGTAACGGCCACTCCAGTCCAGTTGAACGCCCTCAACAGCCGGTACCACAAGGCCGGGCTGGGCGTCTTCACGGTGATAGTCCTGGCCCACTGTGCCGAGCACATCGCCCAGGCGATCCAGATCTGGGTCCTCGGCTGGCCTCTCCCCGAGGCGCGCGGCGTGCTCGGCGTGCCGTTCCCGTGGCTGGTCAACGTCGCCGGGGCGTCTCAGGGGTCCCGCGGCGTCAGCGGGAGGGGCCGGCGGGCCGGTCTCCGCGCAGGGTGACGCGGTGCATGACGCGGTGGGCCGAGCCGTAGTCGCGGTTGGCGTAGTGGGCCGTGCTGCGGTTGTCCCACATGGCGACGTCACCGGCCCGCCACCTGTGACGGACCACGTGCTCGGGCTTGGTCAGGTGCGCGTAGAGCAGGTCGAGGATGGCGCGGCTCTCGGCGTCCGACACCCCGACGATGTGGGAGGTGAACCCCGGGTTGACGAAGATCCCCTTGCGCCCGGTCTCCGGGTGGACGCGGATGACGGGGTGCTCCACCGGATCGAGCCGGGTGACGGTCTCGCCCTCCCAGACGTTGCCCCTGCCGCCGCGGCGCTGGGCCAGGTAGTAGCCGAACTCGCGGTTGCCGTCGTGCACCGCGGTCAGCTGGTCGGCCATCTCCCGCACCGGCCCGGCCAGGGAGTCGTACGCGAGCTGGCTGTCCGCCCAGTTGGTGTCACCGCCCGACACCGGCAGGCTGACGGCGCGGAGGATGGACCCCATCGGCGGGCGGGGCATGAACGTGACGTCGGTGTGCCACACGTCGGCGAAGCCGTCGTCCGCGCTGTCGATGGCGTAGATCTCGGGATGCGCGTCGTCCACGCCTCCGACGACGGGGTGGGAGACGGTGAGCTCCCCGAGGCGCCGCCCGAGCGCCACCTGGCCGTCCTCGTCGAGGCCCTGCCCGCGGAAGAACAGCACCTTGCGGTCGACGAGCGCGGCCCGCACGGCCGCGAGTTCGGCGTCGGTCGCCGTGGCCAGGTCGAGCCCGACGACCTCGGCGCCGAAGTTCGGGCCCAGCGGGTCGAGGGTCAGGCCGGTGATTGAGTGCTCGGACGTGTACGTCATCTCGGTCCTTCCGGTCTCGGATGGTCTCGGTGGTCTCGGGTGGTCTCAGCCGGCCGGTGGCCGGGTTCAGGCGGCGGCGCGCACGGCGTGGCCGATCGTGGCGCGCAGGGACGCGTACTCGGGCAGCGCGCGCAGCTCGCCGGGCTCCATCCCGGTCCTCGGCAGGCCGACCTCGACGTCGAGGGCGACCCGTCCCGGACGCCGGGTGAGCACGACCACACGGCTGCCGAGGAACACCGCCTCGTCGACGCTGTGGGTCACGAACACCGAGGTGCGGCCGGTCTCCGCGCTCACCTGGCGCAGGTCCTCCTGGAGCCGTTCCCTGGTGAGGGCGTCCAGGGCGGCGAACGGCTCGTCGAGCAGCAGCAGCGGATCGTCGGCGGCCAGAGCCCTGGCGATGGCCACGCGCTGCTGCTGGCCTCCGGAGATCTGCCAGATGCGGCGGTCGGCGACGTCGTGCAGGCCGACCCGTTCCAGCAGCTCGGGAACCCTGCGCAGCCGTTCCTGGCGGGGCACCCCCGCGTAGCGCAGGGCCAGCTCGACGTTGCCGCCGACGGTCTTCCAGGGGAAGAGCCTCGGCTGCTGGAACACCACCCCGGCTCCCCTGCCCGGCACCGGCTCGACGCCGCCGATGCGCACGGTTCCGGAGGTGGGCGCCTCGAACCCGGCGATGAGGCGGAGCAGGGTGCTCTTGCCGCACCCCGACGCCCCGACGAGCACCAGGAACGCGCCCGGGGGGACGGTGAGGGACACCGGTCCGAGCGCGGTGACGGCGGCCTGGCCCCGGCCGTACACGTGTTCCACCTCGCGCACGTCCACGGCGGCGGCCTCCGCCGTCCGCGCGGCCGGGTCGGCGATGTCAGGAGAGCGCACTCGGAAGCCCCTTGTTGTAGATCGCCTTCTGTACGGTCGCGAGGTCGGGCACCGCGTCGATCTTCTGCTGCTTCTTGAGGAACTCGGCGGCGCTGACCAGGTTCTGCGCGAGCCCGCCGACCTTGTCCGGCGTGCCCAGCCACTCGGGGCCCGCGAGGTCGGCCGGCGCCAGGAACACGCCCTGGCCGAGCTGGTCGCGGGCGTCGGCCGGGCTGATGTTGAGCTCCGCGCCGACTGCGGTGGCCGCGGCGTCCCTGTCGCCCGCGATCAGCGTGAGGGCCCTCGCCTCGACCTTGCGCCAGGCGTCGACGGCGTCGGGGTGCGTGTTCACGAAGGCGGTGGAGACCACGCCGAGGTCCAGCGTTGGCTTGCCCGCCGTGGCGAGCTCGCGGCTGCTGACGAGCACCTTGCCGTTCTTCTTGAGGGTGTCGAGCGCCGGCAGCCAGACGTACGCCGCGTCGATGTCGCCGCGCGTCCAGGCGGCCAGGATGCGTTCAGCCCCTGGCGCCTTGTGACCGAGACGCGGCCCGACCCCCTGCTGATCCTCGCCGTGGTGGGCCTCGCGGTGGCGTACCTCGTCGGCGTG
>NZ_JBEZFH010000400.1:0-2557 GCF_040649355.1 Sphaerisporangium sp. NPDC049002
GCTGTACGACGCGGGGGAGCCTGTGGCGGAAGAGTCCGCGATCGCCAAGCTGACCGCCTCGGAGAACGCCATGTGGTGTACCTGGGCGGCGGTCCTGGGACTTCGCGCTGTCCAAGCGGGAAAACCTGGACCAGCTCCGGTGGGACAACTCCATCGGCGCCGGCAGCATGACGTGGCTGCGCGATGTCGCCAAGGTGCTTAACCGCCGGTACGAACCGGCGGGCCGGGACCGGCCGCTCGTGCGACTGGCCCAGAGCGGTTGTGATCTCCAGGAGTGGAAGCCGCTACTGCTCTGGCACATGACGCGCGACGAATTTCTTGTACGCGATTTCTTGCAAAACTGGCTTTTTCATGCCTACGATTCTGGCGCGTTTCGAATCCAATCGAGCGACGTGACGGCCTACCTCTCCGCTATCGACAGCCGCGGCGGAAAGACCGAGCACCCATGGTCCGAGACGACAATGAAAAGGGTCGCGGTCGGCCTGCTGCGCATCGCCACGGATTTCGGATTATTGCGGGGGACGGCTACTCGAGAATTCACCGGATACCACCTTCCTGAGCGCAGCTTCATATATCTGCTGCACGCGATGATGGAAGAACTGGGACACCCGAGCAAGGTCATCGCATCAGCGGACTGGCGGCTGTTTTTGATGCGACCCACTGACGTCGAAAACGAGCTGCTCCGGCTACACCAGTTCCGTAGACTCGACTACCAGGTGGCAGGCAGCATCGTGCAGTTGTCGTTGCCCTGCGCCAACTCCGAACGTTACGCGGAAAGGATGGTGGCATGAGCAATCTTGAAGAGCGGATACGACGCGACCTCGAACCCATTCTTGAGATGGCCGACCCCCGACCGCGTATGAGCGCGTACCACGACATGCCCTACGCGATCTTTCCCTACAAGCCCAGTGAGGAATTTCGGCTACGCGCTCAGTTGACGATGCTAGGGACCAGGCTCACCCAGCAGGGGAAGCAGGTGCACCGCATCTCTCTAGCGGAGTGCCTGGACGAGGCGATGCGCTCACAGAATCCTCTCGAAGACTGGTTTGCCGTCGAACGTGAGCAGGGCGTCGCCACCATCGTCGACACCGTCCACGCGGTCCTATCGGAGTACTCACCGCTCGTTGATCACGTTGCTGGACGTATGCCCGCCCATCCCGACCCACTGCGCGACATCGTGTTCGTCGTCCGCGCCGGCGCTCTGTTCCCGATGTATCGGACGTTCTCCCTGCCCGAGCAGTTGAAGGGACAGGTCCATGTACCGACCGTGCTCTTCTATCCCGGAGATGTGGAGGGTGCCGGAGGCCTGAAGTTCATGGGGGTGCTTGACGCCGAGCACAACTACCGCTCGAAGATCATTTGATAGGGGCTCTTCCGATGACGACAGACCAGCCGATCAAGGCGCTCTTCGCCAACAACATCCACCGGCGCATCGAAGAAGTCATCAAGGTCGACCAGGCCGACGAAGAGATCATCCGCGATGAGATTAACGAGTACGTGGTCACCGACGCCATCCGCCGACACTACACCAGGATCCTTGAGGAGTACCGGCAGACACCGCACAATCCGCGTGAAGGCATCGCCATCTGGGTGTCGGGGTTCTTTGGCTCAGGTAAGTCGAGTTTCGCCAAGATGCTCGGCCTTTCCATCGAAAACAGGATGGTCGATGGCGAGCCCGCCGCTGAACGTTTCGCCCAGCGCGCAGGGGACAATCGGATACAGGTCCTGCTTAAGGCGATCAGTGAGCACATTCCCACCCACGCGGTGATCTTCGATGTTTCCACTGATCGGGGCATTCGCAGCGGAAATCAGACCCTCACTGAGATCATGTATGGCCTATTCTTGCAGAGCCTCGGATACGCCAAAGATCTCGACCTATCGGAACTGGAGATCGCGCTTGAGGAGAAAAGCGAGCTGGCTGGTTTCGAGCAGGAGTACGCACGCCTCTTCCACAAGAACTGGAACCAGGAGAAGGGTAAGATCGCATTCGCGCTGAGCGAGGCCAGTCGGGTCCTGCACAGTCTTGATCGGGAGACTTACCCGATGGCGGACTCCTGGGTGAAGGCGGTCAAGAACAAGGCCGACATAACGCCGGGCAAACTGGCCGAACGTGCGACCGAGCTAATGAACCGGCGCCGCCCCGGCCAGGCTCTGATGTTCGTTGTCGACGAGGTGGGCCAGTTTGTTGCCCGCGACGTACAGAAGATGCTCGACCTGCAGGCCATCGTCCAGCGCCTCGGCGTGATGGGACGCGGCCGGCACTGGGTGGTCGTTACCTCTCAGGAGAAGCTCGGCGAACTCGTCAGCGGTCTGGACGACAAGAAGATCGAGCTAGCCCGGCTCATGGACCGCTTCCCGCTGCAGGTGCACATGGAGCCCTCGGACATCTCCGAGGTGACAAGCCGCCGCGTTCTGCTGAAGAACGCCACCGCGCAGCAGACCCTCGGTGCACTCTTCGAGGAGCACCGCGGACGCCTGGTGCACCACACCCGGCTCACCGCTGACATCAAGCTGCCCCGCTTTGGTGAGCACGGCGAACAGACCCCGCGCGTCGCTG
>NZ_JBEZFH010000401.1:0-2537 GCF_040649355.1 Sphaerisporangium sp. NPDC049002
GAGTCGAAGTCCGGTCATCCGGTGGCGGTCTTCGGGCCCCAGACCGGCTACTTCGCCCCGCAACTGCTCATGCTGGAGGAACTCTCCGGGTTCGATCTTTTCGGGCTTCTGCTGTTTCTCCACAGCCTTCACGGAAGGGGAGACGGTCGCCTGCGGGAGTTTGGGAATGGCCGAGACCGGGGGAACCTTGGGCACGGCGGGAAGGTGGTAGGTGCGCTGGGGCAGCGCGGGCGACGGCAGGACGATCTTCGTGTCGTCCTGCTTCGCGGTCTCGTCCTGCGCGCTCCTGCCCTCACCGGCCGGGTCCTTCGCGGCCTGGTCCTCCGCGACCGGGTTCTTGGTGGCCTGCTCCTTGGCGCCTTGGTCCTTCGCGCCTTGGTCCTTTGTGGTCAGGTCCTTTGCGGTCAGGTCCTTTGCGGTCTGGTGCTTCGTGGTGTCCGGGCGGACGAACTGCGTGCGGCCGTCCATCTCGGCGGGTTTCCCCGGGTGACGCTTGAGGGTCGTCTCCCGCTGCTCGTCGACGGGGACGACATGGACGTTCCTGGCGTCGTCCGGCATGTCGAGCACCCAGCCGGGCTTGATCAGGTCGGCCATCTGCAGCCGGGTGCCGTCGGGCTGCGCCTTGTGCTGGTTGAGGCGGTAGATCTCCGGATAGCGCCGCCCGTCCCCGAGGCACTTGTCGGCGATCTCCCAGAGGCTCTCGTGGTGGCGCCCGTGCGGGGGCTGGACCACGTACACCTTCTTGACCTGACGTACGACGTCGAGCGAGCCCCGCTCCTCGGGGATCGGCGTGGTGAGGGCCGCCGCCACCACTGAGGGCCGGGCCGGCGGCGGCCCGGAGGCGATGCCGGCGATCGGTATCGCGACGGCGGACACGGTGAACAGCATCAGCGCCGTGGAGACGAGCCGGTTGGCCAGCGCCTGCGGCCCGCCCGACAGCGGCACGCGTACGGGCATGCCGATGCGGCGGATGCCGGAGTACACCTCGACGATCACGCACAGGACGAGCTGGGACCAGGTGAGCCAGACCAGGAGCACGAGGATCGCGACGGCCGTGCTGGTGCTGATCTGCCTGGTGAGGAGGTCTCCGTTGAGCAGTTCCTCGGGCAGCGGCGGGCCCGCGAGCCGGAGGAGGGCGTAGGGGACGCCACCCATGAGCGCGGCCAGGGCGATGAGCGCCCCGATACCGGCGATCACGTCGCCGACCGTCCGTCGCGGCCGGATGCGCCGGGGCGGCGGTGCCGCCGGGGTGATCCCGGACGACGGGCGCGATGGGGGTCTGCGTTGCGTGGTCATCCCTCTCCCTCCTTCGTCTCCGCCCCGGTCACGGCTGCTGGTCGCCGGGATCGGGGCCCGCTGTGGCGACGCCGGACATGGTGGAGCCGGAGAATCCGAGCGCGGCGAGGAACACCGCGTCCCACCGGGCGCTCACCGCGACGGTCACCTCAGCCTGGCCCGCGCCGATCTGGCACCGGGTGAGCCGGATCTCGGTGTCGTCGTGCGCGCCGACGATCTTCTGGGCCCGGCCGCAGACCGCGCGGTCGTCACCGAGCAGGCGCACCTGGCCGGTGACCCGCAGGTTCTCGACGTCGATCTGGTCGGCCGCCGCCCGCGCCGCCTGCTCCGCGATGTCGGACGCGCGCAGCCGCGCGTTGAGGGCCGCGCCTCCGTCGACCAGGAGCCCGGCGAGCATGAACACCACCACGGAAAAGATCACGACAAATACTGACATCGAGCCTTGGTCTTCCGGGAGCCGTCTCACTCGACCCTCCGGAACTGCTCCAGCGGCACCACCGAGTCGCCCTTCATCTGCTTGAGCGCGCCGAACCCGAGGAAGTCGAGCTTCAGCTCACAGGTCACGGTCGCCCGTACGCTGCCGCCCTCCGTCCAGTCGCTGCCGGAGAGGCTGACCTTCGGGCCGCACTGGTCGCCGAGCGCGGACTCGGCGGCGTCGCGCGCGGCCCTCTCGGCCCCCGCGAGGGTGCGCTGGACGGAGGCGGCGCGCGCGGCGTCCCTGGCGGCCCCGTTGACCTCGCCCTGCGCCTCGACGACGCGGCCCGCCCCGACGAGGAACATCAGGAAGAGCAGGAAGACGGGCGCCAGCATCACGGTCTCGACCGCCATCGACCCCCGGTCGGGAGCACGCGCGAGGACCCTGCGGCCGAGCGCTGTCAGCCGCACGCGCCGCTCCCGTCGTCGGGGCGGAAGCACTCCACCGGGCCGCCGAACCGGGAGGTGATGGTGAACGCCGTGCGGGGCAGCAACGGGACCACCGAGACGCCTCCGCCGGTCACCTCGACGCCGCGCTCGCCGGCCCGCTCCCACGCGTGCGCGGTGGCGCCCGCGAGCAGCCGGGGGCCGACGGTCCGTACGACCCGCAGTGCCCTGGCCTCGGCCCGGCCCTGCCAGCCGCTGCCGGAGGCCCCGGCGGCGCGCGCGACGCCCCTGCGGATCGACCTCGCCGGGTGCGACACCTTCCTTGAGGCCGTCGACAGGACCCGGGCCACCTGCATCCAGGCCTGGAGCAACGACATCCC
>NZ_JBEZFH010000402.1:0-2515 GCF_040649355.1 Sphaerisporangium sp. NPDC049002
GCCCGCCCCTTCCCCCGCGGCCTTCACGGCCGCGGGGGACTTCGGTCCCACCGACGTCGCCTGGGTGGAGCTGATGATCCCGATGGACGAGCTGGCCCTGCGCATGCTGGCCCTGGTCCAGGACAGGTCCTCCGACCCGGGCATGAGGAAGCTGGCCGCGCGGATCAGCACGGTCCACCGCTCCGAGCTGGTGAAGCTCCGCCAGCTCCTGCTGCGGTCGGGCGTCCCGGAGACCAACCCCCACCAGGGGCACAACATGCCCGGCATGGTGACCCCCGAGGAGCTCGCGACCATCGGCCGCGCCTCGGGCGCCGCGTTCGACCGCCTGGTCACCGAGCACCTTCGCGAGCACCTGAAGCAGTCGGTCGTGGTGGCCCAGGGCGAGCAGCGCTCGGGCGCCAACCAGGACACCAAGGCCCTCGCCGCCACCATGGAGAAGACCAGGTCGTCCCAGCTCGGCGACCTCGAAAGGCTCGGTGGCTGAGACCTCCCGGCGGCCTCGACGGCCCTACCCGCGTGAGGTGGCGAAGACGGAGGCCAGCCGTGGCCAGTGGTCCGCCGCGCACAGCACCGGCGGGCGGTCGATCGGCGCCGGGAGCGTGACCTCCCGCGCTCCGCTCACGGGCGCGCCCGTCCAGACGTCGACCCACTCCCCGGCGGGCACGTACGCCCGCACCTGCGAGGCGCCCGGTTCGACGACGGGCACCACGAGCAGGGCGTCGCCGAGCTTGTACTGCAGCGGGTAGCGCCAGATCAGAGGGTCGGCGGGGTGGTCGAAGAACAGCCCGCGCATCAGCGGCGGCCCGCCCTCCACCGCGACCCGCGCCTGCTCGGCCAGGTAGGGCACGAGCCGCTCGCGCAGGTGCGCGAACCTCCTGAACACCGGGAGGACCCGCTCGTCGCCCGTGCGCTCGGCGATGTTCCACGGGGTACGGTCGCGCGACGGCGAGCGGTGGTGGTTGAACTCCGAGTGGTACTGCATGATCGGCATGAACGCCGACGTCCCGGCCGCCCGCAGGTACAGCTCGGCCGAGGGGACGTCGCCGGAGAACCCCGCGAGGTCCCATCCCCAGTAGACGACGCCGCAGGCCGACGCGGTGATCCCCGCGATCACCGAGGAGCGGTACGCCTCCCACGTCGAGTCCTCGTCGCCCGCCCAGAACGCCCCGTGCGGCTGCGACCCGGCGAAACCCGCCCTGCTGAACGTCACCGGGGCCTTGCCGCACGAGCGCAGCAGGTCGCCGAACGCGCGCGCGTAGTGCACGGGGAACAGCCCGTTGCCGTCCGCGCCCCGGCGGCCGTCGGCGTAGCGCAGGTCGTGGCCCCAGGCGTGCTCGCCGCCGTCGGTCTTGAACCCGTCGACGCCCACCTCCTCGACGAGGTAACGCCTCCTGGCCGTCCACCAGTCGCGCACCTCGGCCGAGCTGAGGTCGGGCATCAGGGCGAGCGGGAACCACCACCCCCTGTTCCGGTACGGCCGGCCGTCCTGCTCGCGCACCACCAGGCCCCGCCGGACGGCCGTGGCGGCGTCCACCGCGGCCTGGCCCGACGGATGCGGCCGCATCCTCATGAGCGGGATCTGCCAGAGCAGCACCTTGACGTCACGCGCGTGCAGCTCGTCGACCATGCCCTTCGGGTCGGGCCACGGACCGTCGGCAGGGAACCGGTAGTCGCCCAGCCGGTGCGGCTCCTCGCCCGGCTCGTACCGCGCCCCCCGGAAGGCCGTGAACGTCGACTCGTCGCTCCACGCCTCGATGACCAGGGCTCCCACGGGGATGTCCAGGTCGCGGTGGCGGTCCATCTCGGCGAGCACCCGCTCCTGGGTGTTCCACTCGTTGCCGCTCGCCCAGAGCCGGAACACCCAGGGCGGCAGCTCGGTGGGCATGCCCACGTCGGCGAGGAAGGCGCCGAGGACCTTGACGGGGTCGCCGTCGTACAGACGCAGCGTCAGCTCGGGGCCGTCGGCCTCCGCCTCGACCCGCAGGCGGCCGGGCGTGGACGCGCCCACGTCGTACCAGGTGCGCGCCGAGGTGGCGACGTGGAGCCCCCACCCGGCCTCGCCCCCCACGACCAGCGCGAACGGCATCGGCAGGTACGTACGGGCGTGGCGGCCCTGCCCCTTGTACTGCTCGAAAACCACCGCGTCGAGCGCGCGACCGCGCTGGTCGACGGCGTCGTAGCGCTCGCCGAAGCCCACCACGTGCTCGCCCTCGCCCAGCGCGAGGTCGAACCGCACCCGCCGCGGGCCCTCGCCGCCGGCCAGCCATGCCACGCTGCCCGCGACCACACGGTCGGTGCCCTCGACGGTCAGCGTCCCGCCGCTCTCGCTCCACGCCGCCGCCGTCACCTCGTACCACCGGGTGGTACGGCCGCCGCCGTCGGAGGTGGCGCGGAAGCGGTAGGCGTAGCGGTGCCCCGCACGCAGGGGCGGAGTGCGCGAAGGTGGCGGAGCGGGGCGAGGGCCAAGCCCTGACCGTTCGAACGGAGAAATCATATTTGCCCCCCGGGCGAACCT
>NZ_JBEZFH010000403.1:0-2435 GCF_040649355.1 Sphaerisporangium sp. NPDC049002
GGGCAACGCGTCGAAGGTCACGGTCGCGGGCTGGCCGACCTTCAGCTTGGTCACGTCGGACTCGGTGAAGTCGCCCACGACCTGGAGGCGCTTGGGCGACGGAGGCTCGGGCGACCAGGCCTTCGTGGCCCCGCCAGGCATCAGCGGCAACGGCTCCAGCCAGGTGCTCAACGCGGTCACCTCCGTCGGCTCGACCGTGGTCGCGGTAGGCAGCGACACGACCAGCCCGGTGCCACGGCCGCTCTTCCTGGTCTCACCCGATGGCGGCAAGTCCTGGGAGCTCGGCAGGGTGACCGGGCCGGCCGGGTACGAGCCGGCGGGGTCGGCCGGGCGCGTCGCAGGCGGCGCCGGGCGCTGGCTCGCGGCCGGGACCGAGGCGCCTGGCTCGGCGGGCGCCTCCGCCCGGGGCATGTGGACCAGCACCGACGGCCGTTCTTGGACGGCGGTCGACCCCTCGCGGCTCTCGGTCTTCTGGAACGGCGACCGAATCACCGACCTGGCACGTACGGCCGGTGGTTTCGTGGCCGTCGGCTCCACGACCCAGAAGGACGGCGGGTACGGCCCGGTGGCCTGGGTGTCGCCGGACGGGCAGAGCTGGAGCCGCGTGGACACCGGGCAGATCGGTGCCACGGACAAGGTGCGGGCCATCCGCGCGGTGGTCGCCAAGGGGGACGCCGTCGTGGCGCTGGCCGATCCGGGCAAGGGTGACACGACCTCGGTCATCCTGCGCTCCCCGGACGGCGGCAGGACCTGGCTCCGTACGGCCGCGGCGCTGCCCGGCGTGCGGCCCGAGCCCGGCGCGCTCGCGGTGGCCGCCAAGGGGTTCCTCCTGGTGCCGACCCTGCAGAAGTCGAACGCCGGAGAGGTCCGCGTCTACTGCTCCGACCTCGGAGACGAATGGCGCCAGTGCGGGGTGATCGGCGGGCTCGGACGCGAGGCGACCGGCGTGCGCGGCCTCGCCACCTCCGCCGCCGGGGTCGCGGCGGTCGCCGAGTCGGGATGGGAGCGCTACGGCGTCTTCACCAGCGGCGACGGCAAGAACTGGAACGAGAGCACCGAACTCGGGCAGATCCCCGGCACGCTGCGGGGCCTCGCGATCACCGACGCGGGCACGCTCGTCGCCGCGGGGGACCAGCGGGCCGGAGGCCTGGACAACCTGCCGGTGCTGATGACGGCCGCCAAGGGCAAGGCGGCCGCTCCGGTGCCGCTGGCCGAGATCAGCGGGCTGACCCGCTCGGCCCGCGAGACCACCGCCCTGGTCGCGGCGGGGAACTCGTTCGTCGCGGTCGGCTCGGTCAAGGGCGACGCCGGCATCTGGACCAGCGCCACTGGCCAGAACTGGAAGGCCGTCACCTCGCCCGCGCTCGGCGGAGCGGGCAGACAGGCGCTCAACGACGTGGCACACGGCCCCCAGGGATGGCTCGCGGTGGGCAGCACCACGGCCGATTCGGCGTTCGTCAGGCCGTTGCTCGCCACCTCGACCGACGGGCGCTCCTGGCGCCCGGCGCCCGAGTCGCCCGCGCTCGGGTCCTCCGGGCGGTACGCCGTGGTCCCGCGCGTGGTCGCGGCCGGTCCCAAGGGGTACGTGCTGGCGGGCGACGACAGCGGGCCCGACGGTGTGGTGGCCGCGCTGTGGTTCTCCGCCGACCTGCGCCGCTATTCACGTTCCGCACCGCAGAGCCTTCCGGCGGGCGGCGCCGACGTGCGCATCGAGGACGTCGTCGCGACCGCCGACGGGTTCCTCGCGGTCGGCGGGTCCGGTACGTCGGGCCGTACGTCAGGGGTGGTCTGGGTCTCGCGCGACGGGCTGAACTGGACCGCACGCAAGCGCGTGATCCCCGAAGGGGCGCGCTCGGCGAGCCTGCGCAGGGTGCTCCTGCGTGATCATGATGTCGTGGCGGTGGGCAGCGCGACGAACGACAAGGGGGTGGACCAGCCGTTCGCGGCGGTCTCCTCTGACGACGGGGTCACCTGGCAGTACTCCTGGCTGCCCGCCGACGCCCCGGCCACCGTGCTGGACATGACGACCTCGGACTCCGGCCTGGTCGCGGTGGGGTCGTACGGCCCGCCCGCGACCGGGGACAGCGCGGTCTGGACGTCCGAGGACGGCCGCGACTGGCAGCGCCACACCCTCACCGGGGACGGCATGACGGGCGACGGCGCCCAGTGGCTCGGCGCGATAGCCGTGATCGACGACAGGGTCGTCGCTCTCGGCCGCTCCACCACCTACACCTCCGACCACCTCACCCTGTGGAGGACGTCCTTCAGCCGCTGACCACCTCGGTCGTGGTGGACCTCCGTGCGACCTCGGTCGTGATGACGTCCGCGAGCGGCTGACCTCCTCGGTCGTGATGACGTCCGCGAGCGGCTGACCTCCTCGGTCGTGATGACGTCCGCGAGCGGCTGACCTCCTCGGTCGTGATGACGTCCGCGAG
>NZ_JBEZFH010000404.1:0-2407 GCF_040649355.1 Sphaerisporangium sp. NPDC049002
CGGCCACGGTTCTGGGACATGGCACCTCGACCTCGATCGACCCGGAGCGACCCTTCAAAGCCCTGGGCTTCGACTCCCTCACGGCCCTCGAACTCAGAAACCATCTGAGTCAGCACACCGGTCTCAAACTCCCGCCGACCCTCATCTTCGACCATCCCAGCCCGCGTGCGCTTTGCGCGTACCTCGACAGCAGGGTTTCCGCAGTCATACCGAAGGAACGCCTGACCGGGCCCGTGCGTCGCCGTGCCGGCAATGCCGACACCGTGGATTCCTTCGCCGCCGGACTGGCCGGCCTCACTCCAGGTCAACAGCAGGAGCGACTCCTGCGGCTCGTCCAAGCCAATGTGGCGACCGTTCTCGGGCATGTCAGCTCCAGCACTCTCGACCCAGAGCAGCCGTTCAAGGATCTCGGCTTCACCTCACTCAACGCGCTTGAGCTTCGCAAGCAGCTCGGCCAGACCACCGGCTATCACTTCTCTCCGACCGTCGTCTTCGACCACCCCACGCCACGGGCTCTGGCAATGCATCTCTACGAGCAGGTGGCCGGTGTCACATCCGCCGTCGTTCCGACGCCGGGCGGGATCGAGACAGACGAGCCGATCGCGGTGGTGGGGATAGGTTGCCGTTTCCCTGGTGGGGTGGGTTCTGCTGGGGATTTGTGGGATGTGGTCGCCTCGGGGAGAGAGGTGATCGGTGAGTTTCCGGTGGATCGTGGCTGGGATCTGGGCAGGTTGTTCAGTTCTGATCCGGATGAGTCGGGGACCACGTATGTGCGGCGTGGCGGGTTCTTGGCTGACGCTGGTGGGTTCGATGCGGAGTTCTTTGGAATTTCGCCGCGTGAGGCGTTGGGGATGGATCCGCAGCAGCGGGTGTTGCTGGAGGTCGCGTGGGAGGCGGTGGAGCGTGCGGGTATCGATCCGCGCAGCCTGGCCGGGACTTCCACCGGCGTCTTCGCGGGTACGTGGTCCCATGAGTACGGTGCCGGGAGCGCCGAAGCCGTCGAGGGCCATCGGCTGACCGGGGTATCGGCCAGCGTGGCGTCCGGGCGTATCTCCTATGTGCTGGGCTTGGAGGGTCCGGCGATCACGGTGGACACGGCGTGTTCGTCCTCGCTGGTGGCGATCCATCTGGCCGTCCAGGCGTTGCGCCGGGGTGAGTGCGAGATGGCGCTGGCCGGTGCCGTCACGGTCATGGCCTCCACCGAACTGTTCGTGGACTTCGCCCGGCAGCGCGTGCTCGCGGCGGACGGCCGGACCAAGGCGTTCGGCGCCGGTGCCGACGGCATGGTGGCGAGCGAGGGCGCTGGGATGCTGTTGCTGGAGCGGGTGTCCGACGCCCGTCGTCTGGGTCACCGGGTACTGGCGGTGATCCGTGGGTCGGCCATCAATCAGGATGGAGCTTCGAATGGTCTGACGGCTCCGCATGGTCCTTCGCAGCAGCGGGTGATTCGTGCGGCCCTGGCCGATGCGGGGGTCGCTGCGGCTGATGTCGATGTCGTCGAGGCTCATGGCACCGGGACCACGCTGGGTGATCCGATCGAGGCGCAGGCGATCATCGCCACGTACGGGCAGGACCGGCCCGCTGACCGGCCGTTGTGGCTGGGGTCGGTGAAGTCGAACATCGGTCATGCGCAGGCGGCGGCTGGTGTCGCTGGTGTGATCAAGATGGTGGCGGCGATGGAGCGGGGGGTGTTGCCGAGGTCGTTGCATGTGGACGAGCCGAGTCCGCATGTGGATTGGTCTGGTGGGGCGGTGTCGCTGCTGGCCGAGTCGCGGGGGTGGCCGGGGGGTGACCGGGTCAGGCGTGCGGGTGTGTCGTCGTTCGGTATCAGCGGTACGAACGCTCATCTGATCCTTGAGGAGCCGCCGGCCGTTTCGGAAGAGCCGCCGGTCGTCGACGGTGATGGTGGGTCGTCGTTGGTGGTGTGGCCGCTTTCGGGGCGCAGTGAGGAGGCGTTGCGGGCCCAGGCGGAGCGGCTGGGCGCGTTCGTGGCTGGTCGTCCGGGTGTGGATGCGGTGGCGGTGGCTCATGGTCTGGCCAGGGGGCGGACGCATTTCGCGCACCGGGCCGTGATCGTGGGTCCGGCGGTGGGCGATGTCGATCAGGCCGCTGAGACTGCTCAGATCGGTGAGATCGCCGAGGCCGGTGTGGCCCTGGGTGGGGCGCTTGGGTCTGTTGCTGGGGGGCGTGTTCATCCGGGTGTGGTGTGTGGCCGGGTGTCTGTGCGGGGTGCGGGGAAGACGGTGTTTGTTTTTCCTGGTCAGGGGTCGCAGCAGCCGGGTATGGGGTTGGGGTTGTATGAGGCGTTCGGTGTGTTTCGCCGGGCGTTGGATGAGTGTGATGAGGCGTTGCGCCCGTATACCGGTTGGTCGGTGGTGGGGGTGTTGCGTGGGGATGTGGGTGCCCC
>NZ_JBEZFH010000405.1:0-2407 GCF_040649355.1 Sphaerisporangium sp. NPDC049002
GTCCGCCTGATGGACCACGGCCTCGCGATCGCCGAGATCGGGGGCGTCCACGAGCAGGTGAGCGTGGCGCAGGTGTGGGGCTGGGCGTGGATGGCCGCCGCCGTGCTGTGCCTGGTCCAGGCGTGGAGCAACCACGACCGTGTGGCCTTCTCGGTCACCGTCGCGCTCTTTCTGCTGTGGGCGCTTTTGTACGTGGTGGACTGGCTCGGCCAGGACACGCCGCGGTCGTGGCTGGCGGCGGCCCTGTACGCGGTGTTCGGCATGTGGCTGACCATCATCGCCACCTGGCCGGAGTCCTCGGAGCTGCCCCGCCCGCCGCCGCGCCCCTCAGACGCGGTGGTGACCGCCGACAGCGCCGGGCGAATCAGCTCCTGGCCGCGCGCGGCAGAGCGGATGTTCGGCCGATGCGCCGCCGCCGTGATCGGCGAGCCGCTGACCATCTTGATGCCGCAGCGCTACGTGCACGCGCACCTGGCCGGGCTGGACAGGATCCGGGCCGGCGGCGCGCCGAGCATGACCGGGCGGGCGTTGGAGTTGGTGGCGGTCGACGCCGCGGGCGCCGAGTTCCCGGTGGAGCTGACCCTGGTCGTTCACGCGTCCGCCGCAGGGCCCACCTTCTCGGCGGTCATCCGCGACATGCGGGGTGAGCCGTGAACCCGCTGGTCGTCCAGGTCATCGTGGCCGCTGTCCCCATCGCGGTCGCGGTGTTCAGCTTCCTGGCAGCCACCAAGGCCAACCGGGTCAACGCCGAGGCCAACGAAAGGATCGCCGCCCGTTCGGCCGAGCTGGAGAGGAGCAAGGTCGACGCCGAGGCCTTCCAGCGGGCCAAGACCATTTACGAGGACGCCCTGCGCGAGCTGGAAAAGCAGCTCGACCGGGTGCAGGTCCAACTGGAGCGCCTGAACGAGCAGTTGTCCCGGGAGCAGGACACCAGCAACGCGATGCGTAACCAGATCCGGGCGCTCGATGCCCACGTGGCGACCCTGGAGCGCACGGTCGTCGCTTTGCGGCGGCAACTGGTCGCGTCCGGACTCAAGCCCTCCCCACGCCCCATCGGGCCGATACCGCGCATAGAGGGAGACGACTTATGAACGGGCCGATCGAGAGCAAGGTAAAGGCGGCCACGGCGGCGGCCACCGTCTCGGGTTTCCTGGTGTGGCTGCTAGGCGTCTACGTGTTCGGTGGCAACGTTCCGCTGCCGGTCCAGGCGCTGATCTCGCTGGTCGTCCCAGCCGCCCTGACCTACATCGCCGGCTGGCAGGCACCGCACACCGCACGCACCGACCCCACCGCTCTCGCCGCAGGTGACAAGCCGCAATGATGCGGGGCTTGGGGCTGTCGTAGGGATGCCCTACTATGTGTGAAGGCTGCTCTCTCGGCCTGGGTTTGAGGTAGCGCCCGAACGGTGCAGGAACAACTCTCCTCCAAAGAGCCTGCGCTCCCTGGTCTGAGCGACCCACAGGGAAACCGTGTCGGGTATGCGCGCGATAACCGGGCTATGGGGTCTCGCTCACCGTGAGGATCCCGGTTTCCCAAGCCGAGAGTAAACCCGAAGGGGCCTGGGAGGCTCCTGGGTTAAGAGCAGCTCTCGAAGACACAGATGAGCCCCGGCGCCACACGGCGCCGGGGCTCACTTGCGTCTTACCGCTTGACTGGAGCCGACCCCCGGGTTACGGCGAGCACCTGCGGAAACTCCTCACGCAGTCGCTTTTCCAGGTTGGCCTGCGCCTGGTTGGCGGTGGCGCCGGCCTCCAGGTCGACCATGACCTTCGAGGTGAGCTGCCAGAACTTGGTGCCCACGATTTCCTCAGCGGCATGGCGGGGAGTGCGCCGGTGCATCAAGCCGAGGATCTGCTTGAGGTACATGTTCAGCCGGTACCGCTCGCTCTGCGCCTTGATCTCCGCGACAGACCCCTTGTGGTGGTTTTTCTTCTTGAATCCCTTGGCGTCGCGCAGGCGCCGGTCGGCATCTTTCATGAGCCACTGCAACGCGATGGCGGTGTCGCCGATGACATCGGGATGGGCGAACACCCGGTTCCCCGCGCGGTCGGGGTTACGCACGAAAGACGCCAACGTGCCGCGAAACTCGTCCTCGGTCATCTCCAGGAGCACTGCCACCTCGGCCAGTTCCTCCTCGGTGTAGGGCCGCTTGGTCGTCGCCACGATGGCCCGCGGCTGCTGGGGGTTGCCTCGTAGCTGGTAGACCGGGGTTCGCAAAACGATCGACAGCCGTTCCAGCTCGGGTGAGGTCGGTTTGGCGGTGTCGTTCTCGAACGCTTCCAGTTCCTCCTCTGGAACGCCGACGTGCTCGGCTACGCCACGCCGGGCCCCGGCATGCCGTACGCCGAGGGCGCGGTGTGGACCGGCGCGGCGGGATACCCCGCTGGAGGACCGTATCCCGGCGGCA
>NZ_JBEZFH010000406.1:0-2389 GCF_040649355.1 Sphaerisporangium sp. NPDC049002
TGTCGGCGTACGGATTCCTGTGCAGGCCTAGGTACGAATTGACGTGCAGAGCTCTGTGACGATTAGGCCGTCGCGGTGATGTTGGTGTCGACGGCAGCCAGGCGGTTCTTCAGCCGGTAGCTGGGGCCGTTGATGGCGAGGATCTCGCAGTGGTGCAGGAGCCGGTCGAGGATGGCGGTGGCCAGGACCTCGTCGCCGAACACCTGTCCCCATTCGCTGAAAGCCTTGTTCGAGGTCAGCAGGATAGAGCCCTTCTCGTACCTTTTACTGATCAGCTGGAAGACGAGGTTGGCTTCGTCGCGGGCCAGTGGCAGATACCCGACCTCGTCCAGGACCAGGACGTGCGGCCGCAGGTAGAAGCGGAGTTTGGAGGTGAGTCGGCCGATGGTGTCGGCGGCTTTCAGTTGCCGGACCATGTCGTCCAGGGTGGTGAAGTAGACGGTGAACCCGGCCCGGCAGGCTGCGACGGCCAGCGCGACCGCCAGGTGTGTCTTGCCTACTCCGGGCGGTCCCAGGAGTGCGGCGTTGGCCTTGGCCTCGACGAACGCCAGGGTGGCCAGGTCCCGGATTTTGCGGGGGTCGAGTTCGGGCTGGTAGGCGAAGTCGTACTCCTCCAAGGTCTTGTGGTGCGGCATCTTCGACAGCCGCAGGGCATGCTTGAGCCGTCGTTCCTCGCGGACGGCGAGTTCCTCTTCGAGCACGAGGTCGAGGAAGTCGAGGTAGCCCATCTGGGCGGCGTCGGCCCGGCCGACATGATCGGTCAGGGTCTGGGTGAGGTGCGGTAGCCCGAGTTTGGTCGCGGTCGCCCGGATCCTGGTAGTGATCAGCTCGCTCACGTGGTGTCCTTCGGGCCGGGGCTGGTGTGGAACGGGCTGATCCCGCTGATCTGGTCATAGACCGACAGAGGCCGGCGGCCGACCTCGACCTTGGCGGCGTCGGCCCGGGCGAGCAGGAACCGCAGCGACCCCGACGGTTCCCGGTCCCGGTCCCGGGGATGGCAGGGCAGGTGGTCTTCCCTGCTGCTGGTGGTAGAGCGGGTATGTCCGTCGGGCAGGGCGCTCCAGTGGTCTGGATCGACGATGCGGGCGCCGCGGCCGACCGCCCGTGGGTGGATGGCGAGCAGGGTGACGCCGTGGCTGTCGGGGACGGTGGCGTGCAGGCTGACGGTGGCGGCCGAGGTCCGCACTTCGACGAGTTGGCGGTGGAACACCTTGGTGGCGGGCACCGAGTACAGGTTGGCTTCGAACGCGACCAGGCAGTCCTTGCCGACGTGCCGCAGATGCCGCTCCACGACGCGATAGGGCTTGGATGGCACCGGCCGCAGAGCCTGATGGTCCCGGCGGGCCCGGACCCCGATCACCTCGCCGTGGGTGCGGTGGGTGACTTTCCGGCGCAACGGAACCCAGGCCAAAAACGCCCGGTCGAGTTCCTCGATTGAACAGAACGCCCGACCGGCCAGGACATGGTCCCGGACGATGGTCACCTGCCGTTCCACCCGGCCTTTCCCGGTTGGCCGGTAGGCGGCCAGCACGTCGATGGTGTAGTCGTAGTGGCCGGCGAACGCCACCGCCTCGGGATGCAACGGCACCGCTTTGCCAGGGGCGACATGCCGGCGGACCACGGTCTTGGTCCGGTCGTAGACGATCGAGCCCGGCACCCCACCGAAATGGGTGAACGCCCGCCGGTGGGCATTCCAGAACGCCGCCAGGCTCTGGCTGGTGGTGAAGCAGCAGAACGGATCCCGCGAATACGAAAGCACCATGTGAAAGGAGTAGACCTTCGGGATCCCCACGTGGGCCAGGATGCCACCCTCGTCTCCCCAATCGACCTGGGCCTGCGCGCCCGGGATCACCTCGAAGCGGCGATGCAGCCGGGCCAGCTCGCTGGGGGTATAGCCCAGATCCGCCGCGATCCGGGGGCGGGCCTCCTGCAGATACAGCTTCACCCGCTGGTAGTTACCGGTGAACCCGTACTCCTGCACGAGTCGTTCGTGGATGACCGTGCCCTTCAGCAGCACCTCGGCCCGCAGCCAGGCGTCGATCACTGGCGTGAACGGCACGATCACCTGGTTACGGTAATCGGCGCGAGGCGCTGCCACCGGCGGCCCCGACGGCCCGTCCTCCAGGTACTTCTTCACCGTCCGCCAGTTCAGGCCGGTCTCCCGGGCGATCTCCGAGATCGTCGCCCCCGACTCCCGCAGCGCACGGAAACGCCGCAGCTCAAGCCACCGCTCCGCCTCCAGCACCACCAGAACTGCCCTCCGCCGCGAAGATCACAACATCACGGCAGCACCATCCCGATCATGAACCCCCCGGGCCAACCAACACGCCGCACACCTCTGCACGTTTACCCGTACCTGGCTCTGCACAGGAATCCGTACGCCGACACC
>NZ_JBEZFH010000407.1:0-2369 GCF_040649355.1 Sphaerisporangium sp. NPDC049002
TCGGTCACATCAAAGCGCGCCACATCCGAGTTCTATCAGCCATGACCAGCCCGCTACCGGACCCCACCAAGATCCGAACGTCAAACAGCTCCTAGCGCCAAGGGATTGAGGCCCGCCTTCACCGGAACCTAGACGTTCGCTGATGGCGGTCAGGCCAGCCCGCCTGTGGCGTGGCCGTCAGCCAGAGGGCGTCGGGGCCGGCGATGGAGGCTACGACATCTGCCACGCCGGAGGGTTGCCCGAGGCGGGCCTGGTGTACTGACCACGGACGTTGGTGACAGCACGACAGGATCAGCGACACGCTGTTGATGGTCTTGAAATGGGTGAGGGCCTTCTGGCGTGGTGTGAGTCGACCAAGATTCACATCGCCCGCCGGAGGCCCTCATGCCCCACCGTAACGCCCCGCTGACCGAGACCGGCCGACTTCGGCTCGCGCGTTGCATCGTCGAGGACGGCTGGAGCATCCGCCGCGCGGCCGAACGCTTTCAGGTCTCCCACACCACCGCGGCCCGGTGGGCCGGCCGCTACCGCCAGTACGGCCCGGCCGGGATGGCCGACCGCTCCTCCCGCCCGCACCGCAGCCCGGCCCGCACCCGGCAACGCACCGAACGGCGGATCTGCAAGCTGCGGGTGACCCTGCGGCTAGGACCAGCCCGCATCGCCGCCCGCCTGGGCCTGACGCCCTCCACCGTGCACCGCGTCCTCATCCGGTACGGCATGCCACCGCTGGCCCACCTGGACCGGGCCACCGCCACACCCATCCGCCGCTACGAGCGCGAACGCCCCGGCGAGCTGGTGCACATCGACATCAAGAAACTGGGCAACATCCCCGACGGCGGCGGCCACCGCGTCCTGGGCCGCGCCGCCGGACGACGCAACCGCCAAGCCACCCCCGTCACCTCACGCAACGCCCACGGCAACCCACGCCTGGGCCACGGCTTCCTGCACACTGCCCTGGACGACCACTCCCGGCTGGCCTACACCGAGATCCTCACCGACGAGACCAAGCAAACCGCAACCGCCTTCCTGACCCGCGCCCAAGCCTGGCTGGCCGCTCACGGCATCACCATCGAGCGCGTCCTGACCGACAACGGCAGCTGCTACCGATCACGCCTGTGGGCCGACACCTGCGCCCAATTGGCCATCACCCACAAGCGCACCCGCCCCTACCGGCCACAGACCAACGGCAAGGTCGAACGCTTCCACCGCACCCTGGCCGAAGAATGGGCCTACGCCCGCCCCTACACCTCAGAAGCCGAACGCCGCGCAGCACTTGATCCGGCCCCTCCCCCCGAAGCGTGGACACCTTGAGTGCCAGATCATGGAGATCTGGAGACCAAGGAGTTCCTGGTGGTCATGAAGGTCTATCCGGCTGAGTTCAAAGCCGATGCTGTCGCGTTGTACCTGTCGGATCCGGCCCGGACGATCGCCTCGGTGGCCCGGGATCTGGGTATCAGCCGGGAGACGCTGCGGTTGTGGGTGCGCCAGGCCCAAGCGGCCGGCACCGCACCGGCCAAGGCCGGGCCGGTGCCGAAGCGCTCGAACGCCCCGATACCCTCCGACGACGTGGAAGAGGAGAACAAGCAGCTCAAGGCCCGGATCAGGGAGCTGGAGCTGGAGCGCGACATCCTGCGCCGGGCGGCCAAGTATTTCGCCGGGGAGACCAACTGGTGAGGACCCGTCAATTAACTACTGCCCGAGTTGATGTTGGTTTCGTAGGCGGTGATCTCGTTTTGGAGGGCCTCGATCGAGCGGGGCGGGTGGGTCCGGCGGCGGGGCTGGGCGAGGATTGCGGCCAGGTCGGGGGCGGCGAAGCCCAGCAGGGGCCGGGTCCGGTGGGCGTGGTAGCTGAGGGTGTTGCGGTCTCGGCCGAGTAGCCGGGCGGCCAGGGTGAGTGTGACGGTGTTGCGGTGGCTCAGCACCGCGGCCAGGACGTGGTGCTGGTGGTCGAGGAACCCGAACCCGGGATTGTGCCCACGCCGGTTGATGCCCTTGCGTTTCTCACGTTCGGCCTCGGCCAGGGTCCGGCGCCAGGGCTCGAGTTCGGTCACGAGCCGGTCGAACTGGTCGCGGGACATGCCGGTCAGAGCGGGGTGGGTGAGCAGGTAGGTGCCCTCAGCCGGGATCGGGGGCGCCTTGCCCTGTTCCGGCTCGGCTGGTGGCGCCGTGCTGGGATCGTAGGGCGCGATCGTGTAGTTCCACTCGCCGTGGAAGTCGTCACGCTGGACGCGCTGCAGGAGTACCTGGCGCTGCTCCTTGGTGAGGGTCCGGCCGGTGGGGTAGTCGCCCTCGTCCAGGACGGCGCTGACGGTCAGGCCGGTGCTGGTGCGGGTTGCCGAGATGCTCTGCAGCAGCGCCTCATAGCTGGT
>NZ_JBEZFH010000408.1:0-2332 GCF_040649355.1 Sphaerisporangium sp. NPDC049002
GCGAACAGCCGCTCCCCTACCCCGCGGTCATCGAGGACGTGACCGCCAGTGTGAAGACGCTCCTGGCCTGCGGCGACGGGGAGGCCAAGGCCGGCCGAGTCCTTTCGGGTCTGAATGCGACAAGGCTGCGCGCGGCCGTCGAGCAGTTGATTTCTGTGCTTCGGGCTGCGGGCATGGAGGTGGCATCGCGCCCCGAGCCGGACGACGTGCCGCCGGCTACCGAGCACACCAACGATTCCACGGCCCCGTCGGCGCGCGAGGGCGGGATGGACGGCGGCAAGGTGGCGCTGGACCCGGCGCTGGCGGCTCGTGCGTACCGAGTGCTGGCCGAGGCCGCGTCTCGCCGGTAGATCGGGGGTTGCTCATGTATCTCGTGCCCCAACATGAGCAACCCCCAGGGCGCGGTGTCGTGACCGGACACCGGCACCCTCCTTCCCTCCTTCGCGGCTATGCCGCGCGTGGAGGCACCGCGGACCCTCTTCTCTCCACCGTGGTGAGCGATCCCCCGGTTCGCGGTGCCCCCGCGACCTCGACGCGGTGACGCTCCTTCCGGCGTAGACGGGTCGGCGTGTGAGCCTCGCCGTTCCGCGTGTGTCACACCGTAGCGACCCGGCGACTTTCTGCAAACACGGAACCGTGACTTGATTTCCTGCGTGTCGTTTCGGACCTGAATCCGACGTCGCACCTTGGTCCGAACGCAATGGCCCTCGCAGGGCGCGACGTAAAGCCATCGGGCTTCCTACAGTCCTTTTCGATCGTGTCGTCCCGGTGCTGACCGGGCGGACGGCGAACACCACCCCGCGTGTTCAGCGGCGCGCGTTTACGCGGCGCCGCCCGTACGCCTTAGGAGCACCGTGAAAACGGCTGTGAAGGACCGCCTCAAAGAACTGAATGGGGCGCTGCAGGTCAAGGCCAGGGAGCTGGACGAGGCTTCCAACGGCTGGACCATAGAAGACGGCAACGTGGTCGTTTCGACCGAGCAGCACGCCGCGTACGTCAAGGCCATCAACGAGGCCGAAGAGATCAAGCGGCTGATCATGACGGAGGAGCAGGGCGCGGGGATCTTCGATTTCCTCTCCGGCGCCAACGGCACTCCGGCCGCCGCGCAGGAAGCCGCCGCACAGGGGCGCACCCTGGTCTCCAGCAAGTCGCTGGCCGACATGTGGTTCGAGTCCGACGAATTCGCCGAGATGAAGTCCTCGGGCTTCCGGAACTTCGGCCACACCACTCAGTTCGACCAGGGGCTCTACTCGTTCGAGCGGAAAGACGTCTTTTCCGCCATGGCGGGAACGACCACGATCAACACGCTCGGCACGGCGCAGAACCTCGGCTTCACCCCGAGAATGCTGAGGCCTGGCAGGGTGAGGGATCTTTTCCCGGCCGAGACGACGACGGCGAATCTGCTGTTCGGCATGAGGGAAACCGGATTCACCAACCGCGCGGCCGTGGTGCCCGAGCGGCGCGCGGCAGATGGCGTAAGCCCGCCTACCGGTGGCCCGACCGACGTCTACGCTCTCAAGCCGCGATCCGACCTGAGCATCGTTCCGGTCACTTATCCGATCGCCACGATCGCGCATATCATTTATGCGCACCGAAACACCCTGGACGACGAGCCGCGCATGCGCGGAATCATCGACAGGGACATGATCGACGGCATCAAGATGACCGAAGACGCGCAACTGCTTTACGGCGACGGCGTAGGGGACAACCTCACCGGGCTGTTCAACACGAGCGGCGTCCAGACCTATGTGGGCCTGAACACCGACCCGCGTACCGCGCAAATCCGCAGGGCCATGACCAGGGCGATCCTGGCCTATTTTAACCCAAACGGTGTAGTGCTTCATCCTCTCGATTGGGAGGATTTGGAGCTGGAGCGCGACAATACCGGCGCCTACAGACTCGCGGTGAATGTCGCCATCGGCGGCGAGAAGCGCGTCTGGAGAATGGACGTCATCGACACGCCCGTCATCGAGGAGGGTCGTTACATTCTCGGCGCCTGGGGCACCGGGGCGAAGCTGTACGACCGCCAGCAGGTGAATATCCAGGTTTCCACGGAAAACCGGGACATGTTCGAGAGGAACGCCGTGACGATCAGGTGCGAGGAGCGCCTAGGGCTGGTCGTAGACCGGCCGGAGAGTTTCGTCATCGGCACGCTCACCACGCCCGCCCCCTAGGGCTTTCGCATAAAATAGGGGGGCGGGTTGATCCCGCTCCCCTATTTCGTTGTTGAAGGCGTATTTATGGCGCGCTGGATTTGGGTTTCTTTGGGCTACGCCACGTTCGGCATCGTGGTCTCTGACGGGCGGGTGGTCGACGCGGCGCCCATCGCCGC
>NZ_JBEZFH010000409.1:0-2279 GCF_040649355.1 Sphaerisporangium sp. NPDC049002
CCGTCCTTGGCCGCGACGACGTACGTCACGTCGGGGTGGACGGCCACGGCGGTGTTGGACACGAGCGTCCACGGCGTGGTGGTCCAGATGAGCAGCCTCCGCGCGTCCCCCGGCCGGGTGAAGGTGGAGATCGGCGACAGCGAGCTGCCCAAGGCCTCCCTGGCGGGCGGGTCCATGGGCTCCGCCTCGTGGGGCACGGCCGTGGTCAGGGCCTGCGAGATGCTCCTCGCGGAGCTGGAACGCCGGGGCGGCGTCGTGCCGCCCGCCGGGGTCGAGGCCGTCGCCGACACCAGACAGGAGGTCCGCGACCAGGCGAAGTTCGCGCGGCACGCGTTCGGCGCGCAGTTCGCCGAGGTGGGCGTGGACGCCGACACCGGCGAGACCAGGGTGCTGCGGCTGCTCGGCGTGTTCGCCGCCGGACGGATCCTCAACCCGAAGACCGCGCGCTCGCAGCTCGTCGGCGGCATGACGATGGGTTTGTCCATGGCCCTCCTTGAGGAGAGCGTCATGGACCGCGAGTTCGGCGACTACCTCAACCACGACCTCGCCCAGTACCACATCCCGGCCAACGCGGACATCCGAGACATCCAGGCGTACTGGGTGGACGAGGACGACCCGCACCTCAACCCCATGGGCTCCAAGGGCATCGGCGAGATCGGGATCGTCGGCACCGCCGCGGCCGTCGCCAACGCCGTCCACCACGCCACCGGCGTCCGGATCCGGGATCTGCCGATCCGCCTGGACAAGCTGGTGCGCTGAGCGCGGCGGGAGCACATGACCGGGCTCTTCCGGCGTCCCGCCGACCGGCTCGCCGAAGCCGCCCCCGGCTGGCTGCTGGAGACGGTGCGTCCCGCCCGGGCACGTCCCCATTGGAGGGCCATGGCGCGCGTCGCGGCCTCGGTCACGATCCCGCTTGTGGCAGGCTGGGCCGCCGGGCGGATCACACTGGGCCTGCTGCCCGCCATGGGGGCCATGGCGGCGGCGCTGGCCGACCGGGGCGGCTCGTACCGGGCCCGGATCGTCCGCATCGCCTCGGCCGCGGCCGGAGGCGCGGCGGGCTACATGATCGGGCACGCGGTGCGGGGGCTCGGCTGGTGGACGGTGCCCGTCGTGGTCGTCGTCTCGGTGGTGTCCGCGCTGGTCAGCACGAGCGGGGCGGCGGGCTCGCTGAGCGCGCTCCAACTGCTGGTGATGACGGTGCTCGGCATCGGCGTGCCCTACCCGCAGACGTCCCTCGCGGGCGCTCTGGCCTACCTTCTGGGGGCGGCGTGGGCGCTGGTGCTGTCAGTGGCCGCCTGGCCCGTGCGTCCCCGCGCCGCGGAGGAGGCGGCGGTCGCCCAGGTGTACCGGGAGCTCGGCCACCTCTTCGAGGAGCCGGGGCCGGACAGGGCCGTCGCCCTGGCGGCGTTCGACACCACGCTCAAGAACGCCTACGAGACCGTGTTCGGGGCCCGCTCGTCGGCGGCGGGGCCCGATCAGGAACGCACGCGGCTGGTCGCCCTGCTGAACCAGGCCTCCCAGACACGCCACGCGCTGGTCTCGCTGAACCAGGAGAACCGCGAACCGCCGACGGAGATCGCCCGCGTCGTCCGGGCG
The DNA here is from genome assembly GCF_040649355.1 of Sphaerisporangium sp. NPDC049002. Lineage (NCBI taxonomy): Bacteria > Bacillati > Actinomycetota > Actinomycetes > Streptosporangiales > Streptosporangiaceae > Sphaerisporangium > Sphaerisporangium sp. NPDC049002. Next base: position 1,597 of record NZ_JBEZFH010000409.1, read on the forward strand.
GTCTCCGTCGCCCTGTCCGGCGGTGACCCGCCCGCGGGGACGCCGAGGTGCGAGGCCGGCTCGCCCGCCCTGCGGGCCCTGCGCTCGGCCGTGGAGGAGGCCGTCGAGCTGGTCTCGGGCGCGGATGTGACGGCCGGGCAACTGCCCTACGAGCGCGTCGGGTACGGCGCCAGGCTCAGGTCCGCCTGGGAGCGGATGCGGCACGGGCACCTGACCCGCGTCTACACGATCAGGCTGGCGCTGTGCATGGGAGCCGCGGCGGCGATCAGCGAGCTGCACTGGATCCAGCGTTCCTACTGGACGATGCTGACCGTCGCCCTGGTGCTGAAGCCCGACTTCGGCTCGGTGTTCGCGCGGGCCCTGCAACGGGGGATCGGCACCGTCGTCGGCGCGGTGATCGGCACCGTGGTGCTCTCCGTGGTGCCCTACGGCCCGGCGATCCTGATCCCGATCGCCGTCTTCGCCGCGCTCCTGCCGTACGGGCAGCAGCGCAACTGGGGGCTGATGTCGACGTTCCAGGTGCCGCTGGTCGTGCTGCTCGTCGACCTGCTGACCGGCGCGGGCCCCAAGCTGGCGGAGATCCGGCTGGTGGACACGCTGATCGGCTGCGCCATCGTGCTGCTCCTCGGCTACCTGCCGTGGCCGGCGAACTGGCAGGCCCCGGTGGGGCCGCGCTTCGCCGA
>NZ_JBEZFH010000410.1:0-2277 GCF_040649355.1 Sphaerisporangium sp. NPDC049002
CCGATCTGGTTCAGAGGCTGGGCCGAGGAGATCGAACCCCACGCCCTCGTCCTCCGCTCCTGGGACCCCTTGCTGATCCCCGGCCTCCTCCAAACGGAGTCGTATGCTCGGCAACTGTTCAGCCGTGGGCCCCGAGCCGCTACCGAGGAGGTGGAGAAGCAGGTTGAGGCCCGCATGCTTCGCCGGAAGATTCTCGACCGAGAGGACGCACCCCTGCTCCTCGTCCTCGTCGACGCGGGTGTGCTGCGTCGCAGGGTCGGTGGACCGACGGTGATGAGTGAACAGCTCGGCTACCTGCTGGAAACAGCCGAACGACCTTCCGTCACCGTTCAGATCGTCGATCCCGATTGCCTGGCCGGTCTGGCAGGCGCATTCATGATCGCTGAGCTACCTGACAACCAGCCGGACACCATTCACGCGGACTCACCTGTTCAGGGACAGATCACGAGCGACCGTGAATTCGTAATTTCCATTTGGAACCGATATGAAGCGGTACGGGCATGGGCCTATCCTGAGCAGGTATCCCCTAAAATGATCGAGGATGTGAGACGGGAATGGACCTGAGCAGCGCCCTTTGGCGGAAGTCGTCACGCTCTTCGGACAACGGCGGTCAGTGCGTTGAGGTCGCCGCGAACCTGCCCGGGGTGGTCGCGGTCCGCGACAGTAAGAACTCCGACGACCCTCCGTTGATCTTCGCTTCCGCCGAGTGGAGATCCTTCATCGGCGGCCTCAAGGCGGACGGTCTTGGCCAACTGGCATGACCGACCGAAGCAGGCCTTGGTGGCACCCACGGTCACGCCCAAGCCGACTGCCCGGGACGGACTTCGTATACAGCCAACCCGGCGCCCATTTGGGTGGGGCACCGTTGCCGCCCACCCGAGCGATTAGCTCACCTGGATGGCCAGGGGTGGGGGTTGCGGCGCTCCCGGCACCCGCTTGAGCTGAGCGCCACTGACGCACCCGTTCGGTTGGATACCGGGCAGCTCACCTTGAGCACAGCGACGACCGGCCCCACGCATCATCCACCGAACCCTACTGCTCAACCAGGCGCACATCTTGACCCCGCAGTCACAGCTCAGTGCCCCACCCAAATCGGGGTCGTCCCGACGGCTACAGCGTCGTGGGCGGTCCAGTGACGGCAGGGTGGGGCCTTGGCGCTTCTTCACCGGGCCCCATCCACTTCTCCCAACTCCGAAGTAGAGCATTTGCTACACTCCGAGTGTGGAGGAATGGGAGATCCGCGTCACCAACGAGATCCTTGCCTGGATCAACATGCTGGACGAACGTTCCCGGCTTCAGGTCGTCGACGCCATCGACAGACTGGCCCAGGCCGGCCCCGGGTTAGGCCGACCGCTGGTCGACAGGCTCGAAGGATCACAGATCCACAACCTGAAGGAACTACGGCCGGGCTCTGCCGGACGCTCCGAAATGCGGATCCTGTTCCTGTTCGATCCATGGCGGTCGGCCATCCTGCTGGTAGGCGGTGACAAGTCCGGCGATTGGTCCGGCTGGTATCACCGGGCCATCCCCCGCGCGGAAGAACTGTATGAGGAGTATCTGAAGGAACGCGAGCTGGAGGAGAAGGACCGATGACGACCTTTCCCAAATGGAATGACATCCGCGCCGGCATCGTGGCGAACTCCGGCGGCGAGGAAGCGCTGACTCAGGCACGTCGGCGTAACCAGGCCTACATTGACGGCCACCGACTGGCCGAGCGGCGTAAGACAATGGGCTTGTCACAGACGGAGGTGGCCGACCAGATGGGCGTGACCAAGAGCAGGATCTCGCAGATCGAGCGTGGCGAGGTATCCACCGTCGACGCCATTGCCCGCTATGTGCAGGCACTCGGCGGGCAGATTCAGATCTCGGCGGTATTCGGTGACGACCTCTACATCCTGCGCGGCACCGACACCCACGCCGCATAACCCGAGCCCCGACGTGCGACCCAGTCCAAATGCCCCACCGCGGCCCTCAAGGACGCGGGGGCTCTGCCTCACGGTTACTCCGCCACCTGAAGCCGGACCGACTTACCCGCCTCACCGTAGTGGCAGGACGATCCCACGCGGATGCGATCAAGTTAGCCGGAGTGGGTTACCGCGTTGGTGATCACCTCGGTGAGCAGGAGTAGCACGTCATCTAGCGCCGTAAGCCCGATCCGCGCGGCCGGCAGCTCGCGTGCCCTTGCACGGGCCGCCGGTACGGACGCGTCCTCCCCGGGGAAGTCTCCACGCCACCCGCGTGCCGGCACCTCGCCACCGTGCCGGACGACCTGCTCGT
>NZ_JBEZFH010000411.1:0-2153 GCF_040649355.1 Sphaerisporangium sp. NPDC049002
ACGCGCTCACACGCTCGACGGATTAGCAGCGGTCGGAGTACCACCAGATATATTGATACCGACCGGCAGGGATGTCAAGCCAAGGGATTTTCAATCCGCCGACTCTAGCCCGAAGACACCTTCCTTCTGCATCGGCTCCGGAGGCCACATGCTTGATCCATATGGCCATGAGCAGCATGGCTACAGCTACGGCAGGCCCGATCCTCCTGAACAGAACCGAGGTAGGTTTCGCGTGTTTTCCGACACGGCTCACCATGGCGTTGATTGCTACACCGATGGCCGATGCGGTAATTATTGACTGCAAGGAAGCGAAAGTGTCGGCCGGGCGTGCCACCTTTCCAGTCTCTCGCTTGGTGAACTTGAATGTCACGTACCAGTATGCCGCTGACCGATTAAGTGAATAGTTCTCCACCGAGAACATGCCGGTGGTGTCGTAGCTGTTGATCGGCTCAGCATTGCAGTAATCATAAGCATTGGAACTACCGCCAGCCACTGGGTCGGTCTGCAGGAACCGGCCTGTGGCGGGGTTGTACAGGCGAGCACCCATAAGGACGAGGCCGGCCATGGCGTCGCTCGAACGAAGCGCTCCACCGAGCCAGGCGTACCGGCTTGGGTTGGTGGTATTGGAGGTGCGTGGACTTCCATATTCGGTTTGCTCGAAGTATGCCTGGATGCCGGTGGAACTGGTGCTGGCATCGGAGATTGCGACAATGTCGCCGTGCAGGTTGGCGAGCTGCAGAATGGTGGTGCCGTCGCTCTTCTGGATTCCGGCCAGTCCAGCGAGTCCCTTGACGTTCCGGGGTCCACGAGCCGTTGGCCTCGGTGATCCAGGCAGGGCCGTCACCACTGCTCGCATAATGGTTGGTGACGGTGCCGGGACGTGGACCACCGATGGTGGTCATGCTCCGTATGCGTCCTGCGGGGTCGAGAGCGAATGTGGAGGACTGGCTGCTCTGGGACAGGGAGGCCACCATGTCGTTGGCGTAGTAGCCCACGGTCAGGTTGATGCCGCCAGAGACCTGCGAGGCCGGCAGCTGGGTAGTGCGGCCAAAGGCGTCGTAGTTGTAGCCGCTGTTAGTGGTCCGGTCGGCTTGGTCGTAGGTGTAGCTCTGGCTGACTGGGGTGGTGTTTGGTCGAGCACTGCCCATCAGCGTCAGCTGGGTATGTTGTAAGGCTGGTGCGGTTGGTGTCTGCATCAAATCCATACAGACGCGTGATGCACTGGGTGTCCCATGTATCGGCGACCTTGGTCAGGCGGTTGGCCGCATCGTAGGTGTAGTTTTCCAGACTGCCCTGGGCGCTGGTCATTTGGAGGACGCGGCCGGCGGCGTCACGGGTCGCGGAGAAGTTCAGCCAGGGGGTTCCGTTCTTCGCGTAGGTGAGTGCGACAGTGTTGCCGCTGTTGTCGTAACCGTTGGTGACGGTAAGCGCATTGGGCAGCTTTTGCAGTGTGAGCTGCCCATCCGCTGTGTAGGCCCCAGTGAAGGTACCCGCCCCTCCGGTGTCGACGGCGGTGATCAGACCGCGGTGCTCAATTTTTCCGGAGGCGTCTGTCCCGTCGTAGGTGTATGTATAGGTGCCCTTGCCGTCGTTGACGGTCGCCACCCGCCCGGCCGCATCGTAGGTGGTGGCCGCCGTATTGCCGTCGGCGTCCGTGGTGGACGTCACACGCCCTAGAGGGTCATAGGTGGTGGTGACCGTCACTCCTGCGGCACTGGCCTGGGTCTGCAACCCGGTGACGGGGTCATAGGTGTAAGTGACGTCCGGCACGGTGGTCCCGCCCGCTGACGCCGGGGTCACGGCCACTGAGGTTGTGGCAACACGGCCTGCCGAGTCGTAGGAGTAGGTGGTGGTCCGTAGGGCCGTCCCCGTGTCCTCGGCAATGGTGGAGTTGCTGCCGAAGTAGCCATCTGGAGCTGGTGGAGCAGGCCCTCACCAGCCGGTAAGGAGCGGCTGGTCGACCGCCCGGAGATCTCACCGAGCGGCGCGCCGGCGTTACGCCATCACCGGGGACCGACACTGCCTGCAGGACGTCCCACAACTCCCAGGGGAACCTCATGTCGGCGTACGGATTCCTGTGCAGGCCTAGGTACGAATTGACGTGCAGAGCTCTGTGACGATTAGGCCGTCGCGGTGATGTTGGTGTCGACGGC
>NZ_JBEZFH010000412.1:0-2122 GCF_040649355.1 Sphaerisporangium sp. NPDC049002
ACGGCTCCGGCACCCACCTGGGCGACGCGATCGAGCTGTCCGCGCTGCACGACGTCTTCGGCGGACGTCCGCCCGAGCGCCCGCTGCGGGTCGGCCACCTCGTACGGGGAGGCGGTGGTCACCGAGATCCGGTAGCTGGCCTTGTCACCCGGCTGGTCGTTGCAGGGAAACCACGACGGCGCCCCGGTCGGCTGGCTCGCGACGATCACTCCGTCGGTGAGCTGCTCCCAGCCCAGCCCGCCCCAGCGGCTCGGCACCGGGCGCGGGTTGCCCCCGTACCGGATCTCGGCGGAGAACAGCGTGCCCTCCTGCAAGGTCCGCGCCGGGGTGACGCGGAGCTTGCCGCCGTGGTGGGCGAAGCGGGCCGGCGCCCCGTCGACCAGCACCGCGGTCACCCGGAGCGCGTCCAGGTCGAGCGTGAACGCGCTCAGCGACCGTGTCGCGAACGCCGAGAGCGTGGCGGCGGCGCGCAGGCGGTTGGCCCCGACGCGGTAGTCCAGGGACAGGTCGTAGTGCTCGACCCAGTAGCCGTCGTTGCCCCGTTCCGGAAAGTAGGAGTGGCGAGAGGTGCTCGGTGCCACGCTCACGTGCGGTCATGCCTTCCGGATCATCTCGGCGAAGGAGAGGACCACGCCGCGATCGGGTTTCCGAACCAGCGGGTCCGCGGAGGCACGGACTCGCCGCGCATCACCAGGGACGCGGGCCCGACCGTGGTGTTCTCCCCGACGGTCGCCGAGGGAAGGACCACTCCGTGCGGGCCGAGTGTCGCCCCGTCCCGCAGTACGACCTTATCGATACTCATGACCCGGTCATGGAACAGGTGGGTCTGCAGCACGCAGCCGCGGTTCACGGTCACCCCGTCGCCGAGCCGGACGAGGTCCGCCTCCGGCAGCCAGTAGGTGTCGCACCAGACGCCACGGCCGACGCGCGCCCCTAGCGAGCGCAGCCACAGGCTGAGGGGAGCGGTCCCGAGCCAGGCCTCGGCGAACCACGGAGCGGCCAGCACCTCCACGAAGTTGTCGGCCAGCTCGTTGCGCCAGACGAACGAGCTCCACAGCGGGCGGTTCCCCGGGGCGATCCTGCCGAGCAGCGCCCACTTGGCCGCCGTCGTGATCGTGGCGGCCAGCACTCCCGCACCGGCCAGGACGAGACCGACCAGCAGCGCCGCGACCCCGAAGCCGAAGGACGCCGCGAAGAACTCCAGGGTCGCGGCGACCAGGACGGCGACCGCGACGGTGAACATGGCCGGGACGATCCGGCAGATCTCCACGGCGGCGCGCGCGGCCTTGAGGCGGCGCGGCGGGTCGTAGGTGCGGCTGCGGTCGGCGTCCTCGGCCGTCCTGCGCAGCTCGACGGGGGGCAGGCCGAGGTAGGACGACCCGGCCTTGGCCTTCTTCGGGGCGGCCGACAGCACGCCCACCAGCCCGTCCTTCGGCACCTTGCGGCCCGGAGCGGTCATGCCCGAGTTACCGAGGAAGGCGCGCTTGCCGATGCGCACCTGGTCGACCCGCAGGCTGCCGTTGACCAGCTCGTACGGGGCCACCATCGTGTCGTCGGCGAGGAACGCGCCGTCGCCGACCGTGGTCATGGTGGGCAGCGCGAGCACCGTCGACAGCTCCACGTCGCGCCCGACCTTCATCCCGAGGGCGCGCAGCCACGCGGGGGTCAGGATGCTCGCGTACAGCGGGAACAGCCAGACGTGGGCCGCCGCCATCAGGCGGCCGGTCGCCCACGCCTGCCACGCCGGGCGGCTGTGCACCGGGTGCTGCCCGGGATGCAGGCAGATGCCGAGCAGCCGCACGCAGACCAGCACGATCAGCGCGAAGGCGGCCAGCGAGGTCACCGTGGCGGGCGCCACACCGTACAGGGCGGCGGGCAGCGCCTCCCCGAGCGTCGCGGCCCCGCGGACGAACACCTCCAGCACGATCAGGCCGCACAGGGCCGCGACCACCGGGATCAGGCTAAGGAACATCGCCGACAGGCCGTACGCCAGCTCCCAGCCCCGGGAGCGCGGCGGCCTGGCGGAGGGCCGGAAGCGCCGCGCCTTGCCCTGCCTGGCGGCGGGCGCGCCCGCCCAGCGCTCACCCGAGGGCACCGGGCCGGCGACCACGGCGCCGGGGGC
>NZ_JBEZFH010000413.1:0-2064 GCF_040649355.1 Sphaerisporangium sp. NPDC049002
ACACGCGGGGTGGTCCCATCACTGGCAACCGGGTGGTCCCATGCTCGTGGCAGAAAACCACCCTCGGTGGTCCCATAAGCCTGGCCGGCGACACCGTCGACCCCGCGCACGCGGGGATGATCCCCCCTGTGGTCCGACCCCGCGCGGGCTTCTTGGGTCGACCCCGCGCACGCGGGGATGATCCGTTGGAACCCCTAACCGCCCGGACTGGCCGAGGGTCGACCCCGCGCACGCGGGGATGATCCACGACATCCTCGACCTGTCCAAGATCGAGGCCGGGTCGACCCCGCGCACGCGGGGATGACCCGTTTTCCCCTTTGAAGTCCGGGACCTGTAGGGGTCGACCCCGCGCACGCGGGGATGATCCGACCATTCAGCACCTCGCCGCGATCGCTGTCGGGTCGACCCCGCGCACGCGGGGATGATCCCGCGTGGCTGGCGCGCAGCAGCGCCATTTCCAGGTCGACCCCGCGCACGCGGGGATGATCCCGCGTGGCTGGCGCGCAGCAGCGCCATTTCCAGGTCGACCCCGCGCACGCGGGGATGATCCTGGAGTAGCGAGCGCGTATTGTTCCCATTCCTTGTCTGTCGACCCCGCGCACGCGGGGATGATCCCTGCGGCCTGGCACGCAGCTCCCGAGCTACGCAGTCGACCCCGCGCACGCGGGGATGATCCTTGCTTGCGCGGCGGCCGGAGACGGCCGCGTATGTCGACCCCGCGCACGCGGGGATGATCCCCGAGCTGGCCGCTACGGCCCGTTACGCCGCGCGTCGACCCCGCGCACGCGGAGATGATCCCAGGATGATGCCGGCCCAGGTGGCGAGCACCTCGTCGACCCCGCGCACGCGGGGATGATCCTGGTGGCAGTGGTGGTCCATCTAGTTCTGTTGCGTCGACCCCGCGCACGCGGGGATGATCCCGGCGAACGGCCGCGACTACTCCGTGTTCGCACGTCGACCCCGCGCACGCGGGGATGATCCCCCGCAGGGCATCCCGAAGTGTGTCGGTTCCGACTGAAGACTGACCCTGTGGTTCCGCGTGAATGTTGACCCACCCCGTGATGATCATGAGGTGTTGAACGTGGAGGACTGGGCGGAGATCCGTCGATTGCACCGGGGCGAGGGGATGGCGATCCGTGCGATCGCTCGCCACCTGGGGATCTCGAAGAACACGGTGAAGAAGGCGCTGGCCTGTCATCAGCCGCCGCGGTACGAGCGGATGGCGAAGGGCTCGATCGTGGATGCGGTCGAGCCGCAGATCAGGGCATTGCTCGCGGAGTTCCCAGCGATGCCATCGACAGTGATCATGGAACGGGTCGGGTGGACACGCGGCAAATCGGTGATCTTCGACCGGATCGCGCAACTGCGTCCGCTGTTTCGACCGGTGGATCCGGCGTCGCGAACCGAGTACCAGCCAGGCGAGCTGGCCCAATGCGATCTATGGTTCCCGCCGGTGGACGTCCCGCTGGGGTATGGGCAGGCAGGCCGCCCACCGGTGCTGGTCATGGTGAGCGGCTACTCACGGATCATCGCTGCCCGGATGCTCCCGTCGCGGCAGAGCCCAGACCTTCTCGCCGGCCACTGGGCGCTGATCAACGGCTGGGGACGGGTGCCCAAAGCACTGGTGTGGGACAACGAGGCAGCAGTCGGACAATGGCGTGGCGGCAAGCCGCAACTGACCGAGACGATGAACGCGTTCCGGGGCACCCTCGGGCTCAAGGTGATCCAGTGCCGTCCCGCCGATCCCGAAGCCAAGGGCCTGGTCGAGCGGGTCAACGGCTACTTCGAGACCTCCTTTCTGCCGGGCCGCAGCTTCACCAGTCCGAGCGATTTCAACACCCAGATCGCCGAGTGGCTGGCGCACGCCAATCAGCGCTGGCACCGCAGACTGCGCTGCCGCCCGGCCGATCGCTGGCAGGCAGACCTCCAAGCGATGCTGGAACTTCCGCCGGTGGCTCCGGTCACCGGGTGTCGGCGTACGGATTCCTGTGCAGGCCTAGGTACGAATTGACGTGCAGAGCTCTGTGACGATTAGGCCGTCGCGGTGATGTTGGTGTCGACGGC
>NZ_JBEZFH010000414.1:0-1988 GCF_040649355.1 Sphaerisporangium sp. NPDC049002
AGATCGGTCCAGCGGTTGGAAGTACTCACTCACTCGCGGCTACCAGGCACCGAGTCTGCCCGATCAGCCGACCCGGTAGCTTCCATTAGCGGTAGCGGAACCCGTCGAGGAAGCGGCGGAAGAGGCCGCCGGCGCGGGGCAGGGGCGGGCCCGGTGGCGGGGCGACCGGGCGTTGACGGGCGATGGGCCGCTCGTAGTCGGTCCGCGCGATGGCGTCGACGACCTGCTCCTCGTCGAAGTCCTCGGAGCCCTCGATCATGGGGACGTATCCGACGAGCATCCCGTCGCGCATCACCTGGGCTTCGAGGCCCGCGGTGCCGTCGGTGTCCCACTCGGCCTCGCGCCCGCCCGGCAGTGACACCCGTATCCCGAACTGGTCGATGCCGACCCTCGCCAGGTGGCCGTCTATGCCACGCTCGCGCAACGCGTCGACGACCCGTCGTGCCCGGTTCTCTTCCACCTCTCCCAACATAATGCGGCCGGGTCTCGACCGCTCACCCGATGCCCGTAGATCTCGGCCGCGGCCTCGCACCGCGTGGCCGCCGCCCCCGTCCGGCGTGACAGACCTTGGCGACTTGCCCAAATGAATAGTGAGATAGGACGATTTATCCGTTTTCGCCCTGACAGGGGAACGCACCAAAGTGTCGCTAGCTTGGTAAAGGCATTTTGGAAGAAGACGCCGGCGTCCCGGGTCGGACAAGCTTCGTTCGACCACGTCGGCGATCTACCGCCTCGGCGGGCGCCGCCCAGAACGACACTTCCGCCGTATACGCCGATCGCTGATCCGCCCTGCCGCGGAGAAGGAATCATGCCGCTCGAATGCCGGGTCACCACGTGGTTCTCTGCTCATGGAAAGGGAATTTCGAAATGCCGCAGGACGAAACGACCTTGCACGTAACCGCGCGACCGGCGAGAAGAGCGTTCAGCGCGAGGAGATTGAGGCGAGCCGTCTTCAGTACGGCCGTCGCCCTGGTGGTCGGCATGATCACCACCACCGCCGGCGCCGGGGCCAGCGCGTTCCCCGAGGAGCCCACCGTGGGGCCCGCCGCGTTCGCCCCCGGCTTCACCCACGGCAAGGTGGCGGTGTCCGGGACCACCCTCCACTACGTCAAGGGCGGATCCGGCCCGGCCCTCGTGCTCCTGCACGGCTGGCCGGAGACCTGGAAGATGTGGCGCCAGGTGATGCCCGCGCTCGCCACCTCGCACACCGTGATCGCCTTCGACCTCCCGGGACTGGGCAACTCGTCCATCCCGACCGGCGGCTTCGACAAGGCCACCACCGCGCAGCGGATCCGGCAGGCCGTCCACGCTCTGGGCTACACCCAGGTGCAGCTGCTCGGCCACGACCTCGGCACCCTGATCGCCTACCCGTACGCACGCGACTACCCGGGCGAGGTCACCCGGTTCGCCGTGCTGGAGTCGCCGCTCCCGGGCTTCGGTCTCGAAGAGCTGTACCACCTCAGCTGGCACTTCCGGTTCAACATGTCCCCGTCTCCGATCCCCGAGACGATCATGGACAACAAGGACGTCAGCACCTATCTCAACATGATGTTCAACTTCAGCCACAACGGTCAGGGCATCGACCGTGAGGCCTTCTACAAGGCGTACGCGAACCCGGCGAGGCGCCACGCGGGATACGAGTACTACCGGGCGTTCGCCGCGGACGCCACGAACAACCAGGCGAACGCCTCCACCCGGCTGAGCATGCCGGTGCTGGCGATCGGCGGGCAGTACTCCTTCGGGACCGGCGTGGCCGACTCGTTCAACCAGGTCGCCGACGACGTCCGCCCGGCCGTCGCACCCGACGCGGGCCACTTCATCCCCGAGGAGAACCCGACCTTCCTCAGCGACTGCGCCAACCTGTTCTTCGGCGCCCAGAACACCCCAGCCCAGCGGCCCGAACTCGCCGGCGTAGGCCCAGCGGGGGTCGTCGGCCTCGTTGAGCGCCTCGTAAGCGTTGCCCGAGTCCGGCTCGTGAGGATTCCCCG
>NZ_JBEZFH010000415.1:0-1980 GCF_040649355.1 Sphaerisporangium sp. NPDC049002
GCGCACCACGGAACCCGACGTCGACAGGGTGGCGGAACTCCTGGAACGCATCACGTGACCACGCGGAACGCCCGTCAGCGGGGCCGGATCGAGGGCCTCCTTCAGGCCCCGCCTGCGTCTCCTGGGCGGACGCACGGATGAACCGCCCCCTCACCATGGGAAAGGGGCGGCCGTCACGGACGCCGGGCGAGGCCTGATCGGCGGGGTCAGGCCCGGATCATCGCGTCGAGGGTCTCGGTCATGTGCTTGCGCAGCTCGTTCAGGCGGACCTCGATGATGATCGAGGCGATGTCGGGATTGGCGGCGATCATGTCGCGCAGGCCGCTGCCGCCGGGGCCGTGCTCGAAGCTGTGACGGACGAGGGTCTTGTCCGGCGAGTCGGCGGGCTCCAGGTCGTAGCGCCACCGCGACGAGGGGCACTCCGGGCCGTTCTCGCCGTCCAGCACCACCCACGCGTAGGAGCTTGGGCGCTCGGCCTCGGTGACCATGCAGGTCACCGTCCACACCCGGCCCTCCCGGCGGTTGCGTCCCTCGAACAGCGTCCCCTCCTCCGGCACCGAGCGGTCGGCGTCGAGCCAGGCGCCGTGCTCGCACTCCGGGCTCCAGTCGCCGATACGGGGCACGGTCGTGACGAGGTCCCACAGCCGCGCCGGCGGGACGTCGACGACGGTCTCCAGGTCCACGCGTATGCCTGTGACGCCGTAGTCCTCCATGATGACCTCCGCACTCTCGTGGCACCTCGCGCGGTGCCGTCCCATCGCTGGTTCCTACGATGGACCAGAGGCACGTAAGGGGCTAGTTCGGCGCGGAAAGCAGGGGTCTAAGGGGTAGGGGCGCCGGTCTTCGAGAGAGAGGGCGCCTACCGGCCTGTCGAGCGGGCGTACGGCCCGCCGGGGCCGCGCTGTGCCTGCTGATCGTGGCCGCGGGAACCAACCTTAGGCTTCACGCCATGCTCGCCGGATGACCGGGCCGTCCGGCCGGAGGCGCCTGGCCGCGCTATTTACTCTTAGGAAACTTTCCTTTATATTTCTGGCACCCCCCAGCGAAGGAGTGCCGCATGCGGAAAACGATCATGGTGGTGGCCACGGCTTTACTAACCGCAGGGATCACGGTGTTCGCCGCCTCGCCTGCCCTGGCTCACGGCTACGTGTCCTCGCCGCCGAGCCGGCAGGCCCTGTGCGCCCAGGGCGTCGTCCCCAACTGCGGCGACATCATCTACGAGCCGCAGAGCGTGGAAGGACCCAAGGGGCAGCGGAACTGCCACGGCGGCGTCGCCCGGTTCGCCCAGCTCAGCGATGAGAGCAAGCCGTGGCCCGCCACCTCCGTGGGCACCACGGTCACCTTCAACTGGGTGCTGACCGCCCGCCACGCCACCAGCACCTGGGAGTACTACATCGGCGGCACCCGCGTCGCGGTGTTCGACGACCAGGGCCGCCAGCCCGGCGCGACGGTGTCGCACACCGTGAACCTGTCCGGCTTCAGCGGCAGGCAGAAGGTCCTCGCGATCTGGAACATCGCCGACACGGTGAACGCCTTCTACTCGTGCATCGACCTGCAGATCGGCGGCGGTGGCGGCAACCCCTCGCCCACCCCGAGCCCCACGCCGACCCGCACTCCCACCCCGACCCCGACTCCCACCACGACCGCCCCGGGTGGAACGTGGAAGGCCGGCACCGCCTACGCGGTGGGCGCCCAGGTCACCTACAACGGCGTGCTCTACCGGTGCATCCAGGCCCACACGGCGCTCGCGGGCTGGGAGCCGCCGAACGTTCCTGCCCTGTGGCAGAGGGTCTGACCCGCCGACGTGCTGACGGGCGCCGCGTCCCCGGGCGCGGCGCCCCCGGAAGAGCGCCGGGCCGGCCGCCCCCCCCCGCCGGGGCGGGGGTGCACCGCCCCCTCGGTTGAGGGCGGGGCCCCATCCCAGCGGGGCGGGCCCCTGGTGTCGCGCCGCCCATCACGGTGGTGTCCAGCGGCCGCGCG
>NZ_JBEZFH010000416.1:0-1969 GCF_040649355.1 Sphaerisporangium sp. NPDC049002
GTCGCCGGCGATGCGGTTGCGCACCACACCTCGGTGCCGCCCGGGTCGTTCAGGTCTCGGCACACCATCGTCTCGGTCAGGGTGGTGATTCGGTGCTGCCGGCCCGACCTTTCGCCGTAGGTGTAGACCGTGGTCAGCGCGTACAGCCCGTCGGGACGCTGCCAGGTGTACCGGACGCTGAACGCCTCGGTTGACTGATGGTCGCCGCCGACGTCGCCGCCCGCGAGAACACCCCTGCCGTCCGGGGTCCATGTTGCCGCCGCCGTGGTCACTGGTCATCCCCCCTCTGCAGCGAGCGGGCCAGGCGCACGAACCACGGGGTGCCGGTGAGCGCGGCGGCCTCTGCCCTGCTGAGGGGGGCGTGGTCGGCCTGCTGGATGATCGCGGCGACAGCCGTCGCCATGTCCTGCATCCGGATCGTGCTGTGGCCCGCGTTGTAGGACGTCGCGGTGATGGTCCAGTCGTTGCCTCGTCTGCGATCCCACACCACGAGTAGGTGCTGGCCCTCGCCGTCCCCGCGGTCGTCCTGGGGATAGTTGCTGTCCCCGAGGGTGTTGATCACCATGATTTCGCGGCCGGGGCCGATCCTGATTTTCGCGTTGTCTCCGTGGGCGCTGATCCCTGTCACGCCTAAGGATCGGGCGATCGGGGTCAGGTGGCTGGCGACGGCATCCGCCAGGGCTTGTCCGTTCATCGCGTTCGCCTTTCCGGCCGGCGGCGCCATCACGCCATCCACTTCGCGGTGTAGTCGGCGGCGGCGAGCAGTTCCTGTTCCACCTGCTCGGCGCCGATGGGCCCGCTGCTGCACACGCCCCCGACGGTGTTGACGTAGCGCTGGGCGTCGTGCCCCACGTGCCAGCGAGCGCCGACGCTCACGGTGTACTGGCTGCTTGGGTCGCTCTGGGGTCTGTAGAACAGCATGCAGGTCCGCCCGGGGACGTACCCCTGGTCGAGGTCGAACGAGGCTCTGATCAGCGTCGGCTGCTTGGTGTCGTAGGTGGGTTCGCAGAGCCCGAGGAACTGCCTGGTCTCCTCGCTGATGCTCCCCAGCGTGTCGCTGAGATGCGCGGTGAGGTCGACGACGAGGTCGCGGGAATTGGTCATGAAGTTCTCCTGTCTCGGCGGGGGTCGCTCGTCCCCGCATCACCCTTGATTCTACGGGCACTTAGGACTGGGTGACAACGCCGCCGGGGCAGGCCGCCTCGAACCACACCTTGGTTCCGTGCGTGCAGGGCTCGCAGCCCCACCGATAGGCCAAGGCCTCCACGATGGCCACGCCGCGGCCGTGCGTTTCGTCGGCGCCGCTCTGATTCACCTGCGGTTGTGTATCGGCCCCGTCATCATGAACCTCGACACGTAAGGGCTCGCCGTGGTGGCCGCTGCTTATCGTCACCAAGAAAGTCCCACCTTGGCCCGTTGCCGTATGCATGACGGCATTGGTCGCGACTTCCGACAGCATGAGCACGACCTCGTCCAGGCGCGGATCGCCGGCCAGGAGGTCTGCGGCGAAGCCCCTGGGCGAGCTGATCGCCGTCGCTGTACCGGGAAACGTCATGCACTTTGGGCTCACTGCGACGAGTCCTTACGCGTCAAGGCTTTCCTGTATCTCAGCATGTGCCAGCGAATAGCGCTGGCGAATCTCAAATACAGGTAACCATTTAGCACACCGCGAGATGCGGTCTATTACTCCCGGTATGCCATTCTTTAACCGCTTAGTTGTGCTTCGCCTGCAGGCGCGCTAGCGCGAGGAGGCAACGCAGACAGGGCAGTCCGCCGGGCCCAAACCAGGCGTCCAGATCTTCCCACCTCTGCAGGCCATCGGGTGCGGCGGCTCGGGCGGCGGCTGAGGTGCGTCGTTTTGGGTCTTTGACATCTTTTCTCCTCGTTTTATGGACCCAGGTCGCTCGTCTGGGCTCTCTTGTACGATATGCCGGAGTCTCGGTAACGGGAACGAAAGGACAGGTACTTA
>NZ_JBEZFH010000417.1:0-1967 GCF_040649355.1 Sphaerisporangium sp. NPDC049002
GCCGAGTGCTTTGAGCGTCTGGCCGGTGACGGTCCAGGATTGTGCTCCGGTGCCGTTGCAGGTGTAGAGCTGGATCTGGGTGCCGTCGGCGGTGGTGGCGGCGGCGACGTCCAGGCACTTGCCGGCCAGCCCCTTGATCGGGCCGGTACGGGACGCCGGGGCGCCCTTGACGAGGGTGAAGTCGTCCAGGTCGAACAGGCCGGTTCCTGTGCCGGTGTAGGTCAGGAAGAGCGTCTGCGCGCCCGAGGGAACACCGGCCAGATCGGCTTGGACGTCGGCGAAGGTCTCCCAGCCGCCGGTGTTCGGCACGTTCACCGTGCCGAGGACCGGGCCGGTGGCCGAGCCGGTCCTGACCTGGATCGCGCCGCCCGGACCGCCGGAGACGACCCTCGCCTTGATCTTGGTCACGCCGGTCAGGTCGACGCCCGCGTACGACGACCAGTCGCCCGGATCGATGTAGCCGAGCGTCTTGCCGCCGTGCGCGCCGGCCTTGTCGAACGGCGAGGCGCCGCTCACCCCGCTGTAGGACTCCGCCTCGATGGTCCTGTCACCCGTCGCGCCGAGTTCCTTGATCCGGATGTGGCGGAACGCGGCGTCGTCGCCGTCCCCGTGGTTCTGGATGCCGATGTAGCCCTGCTGGAGGCTGCGCGCCGGGTCGGTGTTGGTGAAGTCGTTGATCTTGACGCCGTTGAGGAGCACCTGGACGCGCTCGCCCTCGACCAGCAGCTCGTAGGTGTTCCACTCTCCCGGCGGGTTCAGGGCGGCGTCACGGGCGGCGAGGTCGGCGGACTTGAACCCGTAGACGGATCCGGTGGTGTGGTCGGCGGTGTCGGTGGCGTCGATCTGGATCTCGTAGCCGTTGTCGACCGCCGACCAGGGGTCGGTGCTGGCGGGGAAGCCGATGAACACCCCCGAGTTGTCGTCGCCGGCCAGCTTCCAGTCGAGCTTGAGCGAGTAGGAGTGGAACTCCTTTGCCGAGTACCACAGCATGCCGAGGCCGCCGAAGGAGGACAGGGTGGCTCCCGCGTTGGTGAACCCGCCGGGGCCGGCCTGCGACCAGCCGGTCGTCGACCCGTCGTACAGGTTGGTGTACCCGGTCTCCGGCCGGCAGTCCGCCTTGGTCTTGCCGGCCGCGTACCGGATGCCGCCGAGGAGCTGCGCCCTGAAGGCGCTCTCCGCGTACGACTCGGCGGTGTGCCCGCCGCCGGTGTAGAACGACCGTCCTCCGCCGTAGGACTTGCACCAGGTGATGGGATGGTCGCCGCCCATCGTGCCGCCGGAGTAGGACGACTCGTCGAGGGTGGCGAGCACGTGCGCGCCGGAGCGCGGGTTGGTCCGGTAGTTGTACCACTCGTCGGTGCGCGTCCAGGTCTGGCCGAGGTGCGCGGTCGCCGCGTGCGCCCGGTCCTCGGCCTTGACGGTGGCCTGCTGGATGGCCGGGTGCGAGGAGAACCACGCGCCGACCAGGTCGCCGTAGAACGGCCAGTCGTACTCGGTGTCGGCGGCGGCGTGGACGCCCACGAAGCCCTTGCCCGAGCCGACGTAGGACTGGAACGCGCTCTGCTGGGCGGCGTCGAGCACGTCGCCGGTGGTGCTGAGGAAGACGACGGCCGCGTACTGGTTCAGGTTGGCGGTGGTGAACGCGCCGCCGTCCTCGGTCGCGTCGACGGTGAAGTTGTTCGCCGCGCCCAGGTCACGGATGGCCTGGACGCCCGCGGGGATCGAGTCGTGCCGGAACCCCGCCGTCTTCGAGAACACGAGCACCTTGTAGGCGGTGTCGGCCGCCGTCGCCTGGCCGGTTCCGGTACCGGCGATGATCGCTAGGGCGGCCGCTGCCAGGGTCAGGCCCCGGCGCAGGAGGTCTCTCATCGTGCGCTCCCTCTTGACCACTCGGCGCGCCCAGTGAGAACAGTTCCCTGAATTCCGGTGGGCCGGGGCTGAGGAACGAAGTCCCGGACCTTCGATCG
>NZ_JBEZFH010000418.1:0-1958 GCF_040649355.1 Sphaerisporangium sp. NPDC049002
ATTCAGCTCGTCCGAGGGCGATTCAGCTCGTCCCGAGTGCCTCCTCTGTCCAGGCGCGGAGTACGGGGCCGGGCGCGGCGCCCGCGCGCTGGGCCTTCCACTTCGATGTCCCGGGCGGAAAGTGCAGCACGGTGACGGCCAGCCCGCATTCGTCGGCGAAGTCGGCCAGGTCGTTCTTGAACAGGTGGGAGTCAGCGGAGTTCGCCCCTCCGGAATCGGCGGTGATCAGAAGCCGAGTCGCGTCCGGGTAGCCATCTCGGCCTTGCTGGTTCCACCAGCGGCGGATCGACTCCACCGCGAACGCCGCGGTGTTGCGGTCGGTGCCCACATTCACCCAGCCGACGTCTTGACCCAGGTCATAGACGCCATACGGGATCGCGACCGGGGTATCAGCGAAGGTGAAGTCGTGATCTGGGGCCGTGATCGGGTTCCCCTTCGGCCGGTAGGTGCGGCCGGCCCGGGCGAAGTCACCGATCGGCTCCTTCTTCTTGGCGTCCACGCTCACCACCGGCAAGCCCTCAGCCAGGAACTGCTCGACCGTGGTGTTGATGTGCTGGAACTGGGCGTCGCGGTCAGGAACCTGGCTGCCGGCACGCTTCTTGGCCATGCCCTGGAGACTGAATCCCATCGAGCGCAGCAGATCGCCTACCGCCGGGGCGCTGATCGGATGGCCCGCCTCGGTCAACTCTCCGGCCAGGTCCCGCAGCGAGGCAGTGGTCCAGCGCAGCGGAGAAACCGGATCACCGACCTCCCGCGGCTCGATCAACGCCTCGAGCGCCGGAACCAGACCAGGATCCCGCTCAGCAGCCGACTTACGTCCGCCACCAGGACGGCGCACCCGTCCCAAGACCGGCGCACCGCCCGCGAGCTCGAGACGTCCCCGCGTGATGGTCGACTCCGATACTTCTGCCAGCCTGGCCACCACCGCGATCCCGCCATGCCCGAGCGCATCCGCCTCAGCAGCCAGATACAAACGGCGCTGCCGCTCGTCCAGATGCGGAAGCACAGCCGCGAACTTCACATCCAGGACCGCCAAGCCCGTCTCCGACATCGCCATGGAAAGCCAGTTAGCACACCACTCACTGAAGTCGCACCGAAACCAGCAGTAATTGTCTTACGGGTCCTGAGTCGCTTCCAGTTCGTCGCCGACCACGCCAGCGCCTTCGGCGTGAAGCGACTGTGCCGTGTCCTTGCTGTTTCCCGCTCGGGGTTCTACCGGTGGCGTGCCGCCGCACAGGTGCGGGCGGCCCGCGCTCACGCTGATGCCGAGCTCGCGAGGCGGATCAGGACGATTCACGCGGAGTTCGACGGCACCTACGGCAGTCCGCGTGTCACCGCTGAGCTGCGCCACGGCGGTGTGCGTGTCAATCACAAGCGGGTGGAGCGGGTGATGCGCGCCCATCGCATCGTCGGTGTGCATCTGCGCAAGAAGGTCCGCACGACGGTGCCCGAACGGTCGCGGCAGGCGGTGCCTGACCTGCTGGGGCGGGACTTCACCGCACCCGGGCCGAACCAGCGGTACGTGGGCGACATCACCTATCTGCCCGTAGCCGAGGGCCGCTTTGGTTTCGTTCGTGAGAAGCAACCGCAAATGTTTGCCGCTTTCGACCGCACCGAGGCGGGCGCCAGGGCGTCGGTGTTCGCGAGAAGTGACCGCAGCCATCGGCTCAGGGCCATTGGCATCGACGAGAGGTAGGGCATTGGCCGAGGTCAGCGGCGTCCACTCGCGTGGCGGCCGGGTGCGGTCAGAACTGGCGAACATCAACTCCGCCGGGTCGGGGGGTGCGGTCGCCGGTCGCGAACAACTGCGGTCGGAAATGGCGAACAAAACCACCGCTTCCTGTACCTGGCCACGGTGATCGATGTCCTGTGACAGCGAAGGCTGAGCATTGTCACCGAAGGTTGATGACCACTAGTTTCGTGCCACCGAAGGTTGAGTGACGCGTCGCCAGTCGTCA
>NZ_JBEZFH010000419.1:0-1926 GCF_040649355.1 Sphaerisporangium sp. NPDC049002
TTGTGAACACGAACGCGGGAGGTGAGAAGCGATAGCGCTTCGCTGAACGCGGTGCTGTGTGAGAGATGGAGGTTTGTTGGCCCTCCAGAGTCGCTCTGCGGGGAGAGGCTCTAAACCACCCCGAGCTGCATTGGCTGAAGACCGTTGTGGTGAACGTCGAGGGAAAAGGCGCGACTTGATCGCGTCAGGTGAGGTCCGGGAAGATGAGCGATGGGCGGAAGCCCTCTGCCGTTGACGTGTCGAAAAGAAGTCAGATGAGATCGAAACCGGAGTCGTAAGACTACTCCGGGATGAGTCTGGGGGATACCCGTTTACTGCCCAGGCGGTCTCCGGCATATAGGCAGCATGAGCCCGGACAAGGCTCTCGCATGGAACGTGTGAAGGCGCGTCCCGATACTGCCGCTGCCTCAGCGGCGAGAGGGAGAACTCCAAGCGGCTAATCCGTGAGGAGCAGAGTACCGATGCGGGATGCGCTGGCGGACTCGCCCGTAGTAGCTGTGAAGCCTCTGCGTATCGCAGTGGAGGTGGAGCCAAGGGGTGGGGTCGTCCTGGTGAACGAGTGTGATCAACCGAGAAGGGAGGAATCGCATGAGTGAGCCAAAGTCTCAGGTCAAGTCGTACGACATGCCAAAGCGCCTGGTATGGGATGCGTGGCTGAAAGTGAAAGAGAACGGAGGGGCGGCCGGGGCCGATGGCGTAACGATCGCCCAGTTCGAGGAGAATCTGAAGGACAACCTCTACAAACTCTGGAATCGTATGTCCTCGGGGAGTTATTTTCCCGGTCCGGTCCGCGCGGTGGAGATACCCAAGAAAGGCGGGACGAGGGTTCTCGGCATCCCGAATGTGGTCGACAGGGTGGCGCAGACCGCGGCGGTTATGGCGTTGGAGCCGAACGTGGAGAAGGTGTTCCACGAGGACTCCTATGGCTACCGTCCCGGACGGTCACCGTTGGACGCTGTCGCGGCCTGCCGTCAACGGTGTTTCAAGAAGGACTGGGTCGTCGACTTGGACGTCAAAGCCTTCTTCGACTCCGTGCCATGGGATCTGATGCTGAAAGCGGTCGAGCGGCACACGGACTCGAAATGGGTCATGCTCTATGTGGAACGCTGGCTCAAAGCGCCGATGCTGATGCCTGATGGCACCCTCAATGCCCGGACGAAGGGAACGCCGCAAGGCGGTCCGGTATCCCCGTTGCTCGCCAATTTGTTTCTGCACTACGGCTTCGATATGTGGATGGCTCGGGAGTTCCCGACCGTCACATTCGAGCGGTTCGCAGATGATGCGGTGGTCCATTGTGCGACTGAACGGCAAGCCCGACAGGTGCGGGCGGCGATCGAAGGTCGGTTCGCCGAGATTGGGCTGGTACTCCACCCTGAAAAGACGAAAATCGTGTACTGCAAGGACAGCAGACGCCGCCTGGAACATGATCAGGTGACGTTCACGTTCTGCGGCTATGCGTTTCGTCCACGGATGGCGTTCGACAAGAACCGGAAGCAAGTTTATACCGGGTTCCTGCCGGCGGTGTCCCCGGACAAGCTGACCGAGATGAGCCGGAAGATCGCGGCCTGGCGGATCCATCGGCGCACGAATCAGACACTCAGTGAAATCGCACGCTGGTTGAACCCGGTTCTGCGAGGCTGGTTCAACTACTTCACCGTGTTCTACCCGAGCAAGGTGAAACCCCTCTGCGAGCGCATCGACCGCCATCTGATGCGCTGGGCGCAATGGAAGTATGAGCGGCTGAAACGCAGCGACAAGAAGGCGCGAAAATGGTTGAAGGCCGTCCGGGAACGGGCGCCTCGGCTGTTCGCGCATTGGGAACTGCGGTATTGACCTGGCGACTGGACGGCACGAGCCGGATGAATCGAGAGGTTCACGTCCGGATCTGTGGGGGCGGGCAGGTGAGATTCCTGCCCGCTACCCGGC
>NZ_JBEZFH010000420.1:0-1926 GCF_040649355.1 Sphaerisporangium sp. NPDC049002
GTTCAGCTCCGCCGCCGACAGCCGGACCTCACCGCAGACCACCGCCTCGGCATCCGGCGCCGCCGCCACCCGCGCCTCGAACAACCGGGCCAGGTCGCCTCCCGGGAGCGGGGCCGACGTGGCGTTCCACTTCTCCAGCAGGGTCTGCCGCTCCTCGGGAGCGAGCAGCTCCACCTCCCCGATCCGGACGTCCGGATCCGCCGTCACCGCCTCCAGCAGCCTCACCAGCCGCGCGGCGATCGACTCCGCCGTGTCGCGGTCGAACAGGTCGGTCGCGTACTGCAGCACCCCGTCGATCCCTGTGGGGGCGCCGGTGGAGAAGCTCTCGCTGAGGCCGAACAGCAGATCGCACTTCGCGCCGCTCAAGCCGTACAGCGAGTAGGCGGGATCGGGCGTCACCGTCAGGCCGGGCAGCTCGGTCTTGTCATCCGGGGTGTTCTCCAGAGCGAGCATCACCTGAAAGAGCGGGTTACGGCCGGGGAGCCTTACCGGATTGAGCGCCTCCACCAGGTGCTCGAACGGCACGTCCTGGTGCGAGTACGCCGCCAGACCCACATCCCTGACCCTGGCCAGCAGCTCGCGGAAGCTCGGGCCGCCCGAGGTGTCGGTGCGCAGCACCAGCGTGTTGACGAAGAAACCAACCAGGTCGTCCAGAGCCTCGTCGGTACGGCCGGCCACGGGCGAGCCGATCGGCACGTCGGTTCCCGCGCCCAGCCGGGTAAGCAGTGCGGCCAGCCCGGCCTGCAGGGCCATGAACAGTGTGGCCTGGTTGGCCCTGGCCAGGGTGAGCAGCCGCCCGTGCAGCTCGGGCGAGAACCGCAGGGGCACGGACTCGCCCCGATGCCCCGCCACCGGTGGCCGGGGTCTGTCGACGGGCAGCGCCAGCTCGTCGGGCAATCCCGCAAGGGCCTCCCGCCAGTAGCCGGTCTGCGTGCTCATGAGGCTGCCCGGATCCGCCGCGTCCCCGAGCAGGTCGCGCTGCCACTGGGTGTAGTCCGAGTAGCGCACGGGCAGTGGCTCCCACACGGGAGCCTCACCGCGCGTGCGGGCCGCGTAGGCCACGGCCAGGTCACGCCTGAGCGGAGCCATCGACCACCCGTCGGCGGCGATGTGGTGGAGCAGCAGGACCAGCACGTGCTCGTCGTGCTCGCCGGGGCCGTCGGGCCTCAGGGCGAACAGGCACGCCCGCACCGGCAGCTCGGCTGAGAGGTCGAAGGCGGACATCGCCGCCTTCTCCACCGCCGGACCGAGCTCCGCCTCGTCGATCTCCGTCGTCGGTAGCTCGGGCACGGCGTCCAGCACGCGCTGCCGCGGCTGGCCGTCCAGCGAGGGGAAGACCGTCCGCAGCGTCTCATGCCGCCGCACCACGTCCCCGAGAGCCGCTTTCAGCGCGGCCCTGTCCAGCCGCCCGGACAGCCGCAGGACCAGCGGGATGGTGTAGAGCCCGGCCGACTCCGCGAGCTGGTCGATGATCCAGATCCGGTGCTGGGCGAAGGAGAGCGACGGCTGTTCCGAATCTCCCGAGCGGATCAGCGGCGGCCTGGCCCTGCCGATGCCCTCGCCCCTCGCCCCCTCGATCCTGACCGCGAGCCCGGCGATGGTGGGCGCCTCGAAGATCGTCCTCACCTGCAGCTCGATGGAGAGCGCCGACCTGATCCCGGCCACCACCCGCATGGCCAGCAGCGAATGCCCGCCCATCGCGAAGAAGTCGTCGTCGATCCCGATCCCCGGCACGGCGAGCACCTGCGCGAACAGCCCGCAGAGGATCTCCTCGACCGGCGTGCGCGGCGCCGTGCCGGAGGCCACCGTCTCGGGCGCGGGCAGGGCGTGCCGGTCGACCTTGCCGTTGTGGTTGAGCGGGAGGGCGTCCAGGACGACGAAGGCGGAGGGAACCATGTAGGCGGGGAGCGTCTCCTCGGCGAAGCG
>NZ_JBEZFH010000421.1:0-1901 GCF_040649355.1 Sphaerisporangium sp. NPDC049002
GACGACGTAGGAGGCGCACTTGTCGATCTCGGTGGGCGCGCAGTGCTGCCAGACGTTGGCGTCGCCCTTGAGGAGCAGCTTGTCGGCGTCCTTCACCGCGACGCGCTCCACGCCGAACTTGATCAGCGACAGAGAGTCCTTGGCGTAGTAGGTCTCGTCGAAGACCACCGCGTTGGGCGAACCCAGGCGGTTGAAGCGCAGGAACGCGGCGAAACCGGCCACCAGCAGCGGTCCCAGCCACCCCCACAGGGGGCTTCCCTGGAAAGGCGGAACCAGCCGGTCGCGTACCGATCCCGGCTGTGCGGGCTCGTCGCGCGGCTCCGGCTGCTCGAAGTCCTGGTTGGGGAAGTCCGTCAGGGCCATCCGGACATCGTACGGGGCGGCTATTACGTCCAGCCTAAGAAACACCTCTTACGTACCCAATTGGGGGACTCATGCCCGAAGGTGCTGTGCTGATGACCTCTCCGTGCATGGGAGAGGATGGGCATGTGAACGACAACGGCAGGCTGGTGCTGGCGGGTGCTCCGATCGGGCGGGTCGACGACGCCTCCGCCCGGCTGCGCGAGGCGTTATCGACCGCGGACGTCGTCGCGGCCGAGGACACCCGCCGGCTGCGCAGGCTCGTCGCCGACCTCGGAGTCACGCTCGGCGGACGAGTGGTGTCCTACTACGACGCCAACGAGACGGCACGGGCCAAGGAACTGCTCGGCGCCCTGCAGGACGGTGAGACCGTGCTGGTCATCACCGACGCGGGCATGCCCGGGGTCTCCGATCCCGGCTACCGCCTGACCCACCTCGCCGTCGAGGCGGGCATCCCGGTGACGGCGCTCCCCGGGCCGTCGGCGGTCACCACGGCGCTGGCGATCTCGGGGCTGCCGAGCGACCGGTTCTGCTTCGAGGGGTTCCCGCCCCGCAAGCCGGGGGAGCGCGCCCGGCGGCTGGCGGCCCTGGCGGCCGAGGAGCGCACGATGGTGTTCTTCGAGGCGCCGCACCGGCTCCAGGCCTGTCTCGCCGCGATGGCCGAGGCGTTCGGCCCCGAGCGGCCGGCCGCCGTCTGCCGCGAGCTCACCAAGACCTACGAGGAGGTACGGCGGGGCGGGCTCGCCGAGCTGGCCGAATGGGCCGGGGGGAACGTGCGGGGCGAGATCACGCTGGTCGTCGCCGGGCACGAGCCGGGCACGGTCGAGCCCGACCTCCAGGAGCTCGTGTACGAGGTCGCCCGCAGGGAGGAGGCGGGGGTGTCGCGCAAGCAGGCGATCGTCGACGTGGCCAAGTCGGCGGGCATCCCGAAGCGCGACCTCTACGACGCGGTCCACCGGTGACGCTCCAGAACGCCGTCCACTGGTGACGCTCTAAGAACGCCGGGCCACTGTAGACGTTCTAAGAACGCCGGGCCACCGGTGATGTTCTACGAGGCTGTCCACCGGTGAGGGCGGTCGCTCCGGGTCTCCTTCTTGATCCTCTGGTTGCGGGCCGCCCGTGGCGCATAGGGTGCCCGGGTGGCTGTTCGCGCCTTCCCCCTAAGATTTGCTGGAATCTTGCGACTTTCCGGGAAACCGCCCACCGCATCGGCCGAGCGACCCGCCTCGGTCCCCACGGTGCGCGACCGGCTGGTTCCGCCTTTCCAGGGAAGCCCCCTGTGGGGATGGCTCGGGCCGCTGCTGGTGGCCGTCTTCGGGGCCCTGACGCGCTTCAACCGCCTGGGGTCCCCCAAGGACATCGTCTTCGACGAGACCTACTACGCCAAGGACGCGCTGTCACTGCTCACGTACGGCGTCGAGCGCACCTTCCTCGGCACGACCAAGAACCCCATCGCCGACCCCCGGCTGCTGGCCGGCAGGAAAGACCTCTGGGTCACCTGCACCCCGGACAATCTCGACCCCTGCGCGCTGTACGTGGCG
>NZ_JBEZFH010000422.1:0-1871 GCF_040649355.1 Sphaerisporangium sp. NPDC049002
GCCACCGGGTCCTGGGCCATGCCGTCGAAGCTGCCCGCCCCCGAGGACGGCACGGCGGAGCAGGCCGCGCCGAACGGACCGCCGGAAGGCGTGGCCATGGGCGTGTCGGCGGGCGCGGGAGCGGCGCTGGTCGTGGCCGGAGCCGCGGAGGCGGCCTCGGGCTCGGCCGAGGTCGAGCCGCCGCCGCAGGCGGCGGTGAGCGAGAAAGCGACGGCGAGGGCCGGGACGGCGAGAATTCGGGTCTTCACAGATAGTCCTTCTTGTCGTTGCGGATCACGGGTCACGGGATGGTGACCCGCGCGTGCTCTCTGTCACCGGTGGCGGGCACGGGTCGTGTCGCACCCCCGGGGCTCGCGGTCACCCGGCGGTGACCACGAGCGAGTGCCGTCCGGTGGCGCCGTCCGGGAACGGCGCCACGCGTGCGGACGTCTGGGTGTGACCGGTGGCGTCGGTGGCGCGGACCTCCAGGCTGTGCCTACCGGGGGTCGCGTCCCAGTCGAGACGCCACTGCCGCCAGGTGTCCGGACCCGTGGAGGGCGCCAGCCGGGCGGCCTTCCAGGGGCCGCCGTCGACGCGGACCTCGACGGCGGCCACGCCACGGTGCTGCGCCCAGGCGACCCCCGCGACGACCACGCGACCGGTGGCCACCCGGGCGAACGCCTTGGGCACGTCGATGCGCGACGCGGTCTTGATCGGCGCGTGGTCGGCCCAGCCGCGCCTGGTCCAGTACGCCTGCTCGTCGGCGAACCGGGTGATCTTGATTTCGGTGACCCATTTGGTCGCCGACACGTACCCGTACAGGCCGGGGACGATCATGCGGGCCGGGAAACCGTGCTCGGGTGGGAGCGGACGGCCGTTCATCCCGACGGCGAGCAGCGCGTCGCGGCCGTCGAGCACCGACTCGATTGGTGTGCCGCAGGTCCAGCCGTCGGCTGATCGGGAGAGGATCTGGTCGGCCCCCGCCTGGACGCCCGCCTCGCGGAGCAGTGCGGCCAGGTCGGCGCCGAGCCACCGGGCGTGCCCGGCGTATGGCCCGCCGACCTCGTTGGACACGCAGGTGAGGGTGATGTCCCGCTCGGTCAGCGGCCGGCCCAGCACCTGCTGGAAGGTGAGCTCGACCGGGTGGTCCACGAGTCCGTGGACGCGCAGCCGCCAGTCCTGGTGGGGCACCCTCGGGACGACCAGCGCGGTGTCCACGCGGTAGAAGTCGGCCACCGGGGTGGTGAACGGGCTGAGCCCCGGGATCCCCAGGTCGGCGCCGGGCGGCAGCGGGGGCGCGGGCCTGGCCGGGCGGGGCAGCACCAGGCTGGCCCCCGTGGCGGCGGCGTCCCGGGCGGCGGTCAGCGTCCTGCCCACTCCCCCGCTGACGGCGGCGAAGGCCAAGGTCAGGGCCCCCGTCCGCAGGAACCCCCGGCGGCCGGTGCCCACGGCGAGAGCCGCGACGGGTCCGGTGGAACGTTCCCCCGGCGGGGAGCCGTGACCGAGGGGAACCGGAAGGCGGGCGGTGAGGGCGCGCCGCAAGAGCAGGAGCGCCACGGCACCGGCGGCGCCGGCGGCCAGCGACGGCAGCGCGTCCAGCGGCACCGCGTCCGGCCGGGATACGGCGGCGACCGCCGCGAGCAGGCCCAGGGCGGCGAAACCGGCCAGGGCCGTACGCGAGTGGCGGGGGGCCAGCGCGCCCAGGGCCGCCGCCAGGGCCGCCACCACGGCCCCGAGACCGATCAGCAGGACGAGCTTGTCGGAGCTGCCGAAGGTCCGGATCGCGAAATCCTTCAGCCCGAGGTGGGCCACGAGCAGATGGCCGGGCTGAACTTCGTCCACGGCATCGCCCAGGCGCTCTGGCACGGCAAACTCTTCCACCTCGACCTCAA
>NZ_JBEZFH010000423.1:0-1856 GCF_040649355.1 Sphaerisporangium sp. NPDC049002
CGCCACGGTGCTGCTGGGGATGGGTGCGGTAGGCGGTGGGGCTCTGGGCCTGGCCGCCCTCACGCGGAGCTGGGGAAAGGTTCTCGCTGGTGCGGCCCGAACGTGGTCAGGGTGCCGAGAGCCTCGGGGTCGTCGTAGCGGACGGCGGTGAGCTGCCGCGCGACCACGTCACCGTCGTCCAGCGCGACCTCGAAGACGGCCTCGACGTAGCCGAGGCCCGGCGCAGCCTCCTCCAGGTCGAAGGGGAACAGCACCTGCGTGTAGGACCACCCCCCGGCGGCGCGCGCCGCCGCCACCTCGGGCGGCAGGTCGCCGGGCCGTACGGCGACGACCATGGGACGGCCGAACACGGCCCCCGCCTCACGGGTGAACCGCGTGCCCGCGCCCTGGAGGGTCTCCTCGGCGACCAGGTCGACCCGTGCCTCCACCGCGTACCCGGGGTCGGTCACTTGATACCTCCCAAAACAGGCGAACAGGTCAGTCGGGCAGGCCGAACAGCGTGAACGCCGCCCAGCCCTGCGGATCGCCGGAGCGACCGGTGAGCAGCGAGCAGTGCGCCGCCCGCAGGGCCTGGGCGGTGCCGAGGCCGCCGTTCAGGTGCAGGTCGTGAAAGCGCCGCAGCACGCGGAGGCTGTCGCGCTCGCGCACGGGCCACAGGGTCATGAGCACGGCGAGCGGTCCTGCCGCGAGGAAGGCCCGGCTCAGCCCGATGATCCCGTCGCCGGTCGCCCGCCCCGCCCCGGTCTCGCAGGCGGCGAGGACGACCAGCCGCGCGGGCAGGTCGAGCTCCAGCACGGCGTCGGCCCTGAGCGCGCCGGAGGCCAGCGCGACGTAGGAGGCCATGGGATCCTCGGGCAGCGCCTGGGCATGGGTGGCCAGGCAGAGCACCGAGGGCCGTGCGGCCGCGCCCTCGACCATGGCGGCCCGCGTCGCGGCGGGACCGACGTGGACCTGCGCCCCGGCGAACAGGTCGCCGACCACGCCGAAGCGCTCGCGCAGCAGCGGGAGCGGCGGCAGGCCACCGGGCATGGGCTCGGGGTCGACCAGCGCGCACAGTGTCGGCGGCCCCGCCGGCACACCCGTACGCCGGGCCGTCAGCGCGGGCAGGATCGAGGCGGCGGGCAGCACCGCCGTGGTGTGGCGCTCGGCGAGGTGACGCCCTTCGGCGCCGACCAGCGCGTGGAACGGCACGAGCAGCAACTCCTGGTGGGGCACCAGAGCTACGGCCGTCTCGGCGTCGCGGGGCAGCCACCTGGCGACCGGATCCCACAGGACGCCGCCGAGCAGGCGCAGCAGCTCCCGCGACCGCACCGGGTCGACCGTCTCCGCCCTGAGACGGCGGTGCAGCTCGTCGATCCACCCCAGCAGCGCGCCGCCGTCCACCCGCAGGTCTGCCGTCTCGATCGTGCCGTCCGGCCGGGCCACGAAGACGATGAGCCTGTCACCGTGCAGGAAGTACTCCACGACCGGCCCGCCGTACTGCTCCAGCAGCGCGGCCATCCGGGCAGGGGTGAGCGCGGGGGCCCGCCGCCCGCCGCCGCTCATCAGGTCGGCGAACGCGCGGGCGCGGGCCATCTCGGACGCGGCCAGGGCGTCCCCGGGGCCGCCGAGGTCGAGGAAGGTCCCGACGAGGGCTCCGTGGAGCGGCCTGGCCTCCTCCATCATCAGGACACGGTCCCAGTCGGTCTCGACGCGCGCCCGCCACTGCTCGACGTAGCGGGCCATACGCGCCATCGCCTCGGTGTTGCCCGCCCTGGCACGGCGCGCGTGCCCGACCGGGTCGAGCCTGCCGAGGTGTCCGCGATAGTGCTCAAGCCGTGCGGCGGCGCCCGCCAGGGCCACGGCGACGTCCTTCG
>NZ_JBEZFH010000424.1:0-1844 GCF_040649355.1 Sphaerisporangium sp. NPDC049002
GCGAACACCTCCATGAGCTTGGTGACGGAGGTCGTTCGGTCAGGCAGGCCGAGGACGTAGGAGTAGATGCCCCAGGCGCCGATGGTCAGGTTGTGGCGGGCGATGGTCCCGGCGGGGTCTTTGGCTACCGTGTAGGTCACGCCGTCACCGCCATGGTTACGCAGCGTGGCGCTACCCTACGGCTGGAGTCACAGATGTGTGGCGCGCGGCGGCTTTCGTTGGCACTATGGGTGCCGTTTTGCGTGTCGGGTGTTGCGGGCTGTCTGAACCCAGGTACCCTGAAGACACGCTTCATCGATTCAGTCATTTTCTTCCTTGTTCTGACTGGGTGGTCGATGGAGCGGGCGTCCCAGAGGGGTCGGAATCCTCTGGGTGCCACCGACGGCGGCTGTTCGCCTTCACCAGATGGGCGTCTGGTGCGGACGAGCCGCCGTCGTCCATTTATGGAGTTGTTTACGCTGCGGGGCCTCCGGGGAGGCGTAATGGCACCGTACAGGCTCCCACAGTTGGTTGGCACTAGACACACCGGACTCGGGGCCACAGATTCACCCAGCGCCCACTTAGGACCCGTGCGGCTCATGACTGCTCACCGCCTCGCTGTGCGGCGTGGGTCAGGAGCATCCGGCGGACGATGTTGAGCCACTGCGGGTCGCACCCCGGGCGGTCCTTGGCCTTCAGGTAGGCCGTTTCGATGTCGACGCGGGATGTGCGCAGCATGCGCCACCCCTCGCCGTCGACGTAGCGCGCGAACCCCGACTCGTAGGCCAGTTGCCGGGCCCAGTGGTCGAGTTCGTCTGAGTCGGGCAGCTCTGCGTCGTCGTCGGCCAGGCGGCCAGCTCGGGTGAGCACGGCGGCGAAGGTGTCCAACGCCTTGTCCAGGCGGGTGTCGAGGTCTTCGGCGTCCAGGGTCGCGGAAAGGAACGCGGTGTGGGCGGCCGTACGGGCTTCCTGCATCGGGTTGACGATCAAGGTGTGCCTCCGGTGGACTTCAGGCCTTCCAGACGGCCTGTGGCGGCGTTCCAGGCGACGTGGAAGACGTGGCCGCCACGTTGGATGACTGAGTCTGGGGGGAGCACCTGCGCCCAGGTGATGCGGCCGAGCAGGCGCAGCAGTTCGGTGATGGCTTCGTCGGCGGTCACCCCTGAGCCGACCAGGTCGCGGCGGTCGTAGTCCATGTCGTCGTGCGGGAGGTTGAAGGTGAACTTGCCGGCGAACTTGTAGCTGCCGATGACGGGCAGCGCCGCGGTCCACATGGGTTCGGGAATGGTGGCGCCGTGGTGTGCGATCGGGATGGTCGAGGTGATGACGAGGCTGGTCAGGCCGCCGAGGGTGTCGTTGACGGCGGCGTGGAGCCGGTGGAGGGGGGAGGAGACGATGGCGTGGCCCTTGCGCCAGGCGACGGGCTTTTCGTCGTCGGGGGCGGAGTCGACCGCGTCGACCAGCTTCAGGCTGGCGCGGGCCAACTCCTCGTCGCTGTATTCGGCCTCGGCGTCGGAGTTGGCGTTCGGGTCTTGGTAGTCGCCGTCGATGCAGCGCAGAGCGGCGCGCAGTACGTCGCTCTTGGCGCCGGTGATGGCGGAGGTGCTCATGGACATGTGGGGTTCCTTTCTCAGGCGGGCACGGGCTGGGCGGCTTCCCGCTGTTCGATGAGCTTGAGCTGCTTGTGCGCGCGGATGGGCTTGACCTCGGTCCAGGTGTCGGTGCGCAGCGGGACGGGGACGCGGGCGACCCAGTCGGCGAAGGAGCCGCGCATCTCGGGCGGCCACTGGAGGTAGTCGCCGAGCGCCTCGTTGATCAGCTCCCACCACCGCTTGTAATCCGGCACCTCCCGGGCGAGCCGGTCG
>NZ_JBEZFH010000425.1:0-1792 GCF_040649355.1 Sphaerisporangium sp. NPDC049002
GTTCTTCACCTTGGTGGGGGTGACCTTCTCCTGGCCGATCGGCGGGACAACGCCGGCCTTGCCGTCAGGAGCAGCGTCGCCGCCACCGAGCTTGACCTTGCCCGAGACCTGAGCGTCGCCGGTGAACTGCGCGGCGGCCTTCAGGTTGGCACCGCCGTTGGCGGTCCAGAAGCTCGTGACCTTCTTCGCGCTGCTGGCGGAGGCGAGGGAGACGACCTTCTTGGTGGGGGCGGTCGTCGCGCTGGCCGAGGTGACCAGGGTGGCGCCGATCATGCTGGTGGCGGCGATGGCACCACCGATCGGGAGGGCGAGACGCTTAACTCGGGTGTTCAAGGAAACTCCTGGGCCTGTCGTGGAACGCATCTTGCGCCCCATGCGTCAGTAAAGGGATAACCAGAAGATACAGAGAAGATCTTGTTTGCGGTAACCGGATCCGTGGCGATTTTTGCGCGTTCGTCCTTGCGTGATCGTTCCGTGATCGCCGGATCGGTGGATTTCAGCAGTCAAGTCACGCCAAGTCCGTAGCATTCGCGCAGATCAGGGTACGGGTGTGACAAACGGTCCAGAAGTGGTGTGAGTGAACCGCTGCGGACAGTGCTGGTTTTTATGTGATGCAGATCACACCCCTTGAGGGGAGCCAAATCGGCGAGTGGCTACGTCTAACGCCTCCGCAGGCACCCCGAATCGGACATATCAACCAGGCGGGTAGTCCATCTGGCATGGAAGCGGCCAGTGACCCGGAAGTGTTCTCTGCGGGAACGGGTCAAAGCGGGAAGGTTGCCGCCTCTTCCGCCGTACACCGAGAAGGGCCCGGCATCAGCCGGGCCCTTCCCGATGTGACAGATCTCGAAGCTCAGTCGGTCTTCTGGCGGGTCGCGTAGGAGTACACGAGATAGGTCGCCGTGTTGAAGTACGGAGAGGACACGCCCTCGTTGCGGCCGTCGCCGTCCAGGTCATACGTGAGGCTGTTCACGCCGTTCAGGTAGCCGATGCGCCGCGAAGGGCTGTACTTGATCAGCCACGGGCCGCCGCTGGCTCCGGCCGTGAAGCCGCAACCGCTGAACAGGACGCCGTTGTCCAGCTCCCACTTCGGCGTGGAGATCTTCTTGGTGGCCCGGGTGAGGCACGACACCATCGTGAGGCCGGTGTAGGGCCGGCTGAGGTCGGGGTTGGGGCCGGCTGGGTACCCGAACGCGTAGGCCGCGACGACGTACCCCCTGTTCCAGGCGAAGCCCTGGCCGCCGACCTGGTTCTCCAGTCGCCCGGTGTCGACGGACCTGTACATCTGCTGGCCCTTGGCGTCCTTCTTGGGGACGCCGTTCACGTCCTTGTCGGGGTCCCAGCGGTAGCCGTGATGGACGGTCACGAAGGCGTAGTCGAAGTCGTAGTCGCCGGTCGCCGCGTAGGTGTCGTTGATGTGCAGCGTGTGCCCGACATAGATGCCGTACGGCGTCGCCCCGTTGCCGGTGTAGGAGGGGATGAACACCCAGGACTCGACCGGCTTGCCCGACTTGACGTCGTAGGCGCAGTGACCCGCCGTGGCGACGACGTTCCCGTACTTGGAGTGCACGGACGAGGCCGAGCACCAGTACTCGGTGGTGCCGATGCGGAAGAACACCTTTCCCACCGTCGGAGGCAGGTTGACGTTCTTGGTCCTGACGGTCTTGACCGTCTTCGGTGGAGCCACTCCCAAGAGGGCGGTCGTCTTGCTGTTGGGGGCCTTGGTCGTGTTGTCGGGGGCGGGGGGCGGGGGGGGGGGGAGGGGGGGGTGAGTGGGGGTGGCGGGGAGGGG
>NZ_JBEZFH010000426.1:0-1779 GCF_040649355.1 Sphaerisporangium sp. NPDC049002
ACCAGTGCGACGCGCCAGCCGTACAGCAGGCATAAGACGGCCGGTGCGGCGACCACCAGGCAGGCGACCGGGTGCCGCCACACAGTACGGCCGAACCACTTGACGTAGATCTGCTCGTAGGTGCCGTCGGTCTTGGCCTTGGCGATCTCCTCGTTGATCACCTTGACCAGCGCGTCGTTGCCCTTCTTCAGGCCGACACCGTACTGCTCACCTGTGTCCAGGCTCGCGATGAGCTCGAACTTGCTCGCGATCTCGGGCTTCTTCAGCCAGGTCAGCACGACGGGAAGGTCCTGGACGATCACGTCGGCCTGCCCGGACTGCAGGCCGAGCAGCTCCTTCGGGGAGTCGGCGAACTCGGTCGGGTTGAACCCCTTGCCCTTGACGTAGTCGAGGCCGGTCGTCGATGCCTGCGCGCCGAGCTTGAGCCCCTTGGCCTTCACGTCGTCGAGCGACTTGGCGCCGGTGCCCTTCTTGGCGAGCAGCGCCTGCGTGGCGTCGAAGTAGGGGTCGGAGAAAAGGAGGTTCTTCTGGCGCTCAGGAGTGATCGTCATGCCCGCCGCGGCGACGTCGCACTTGCCGGCGTTGAGGGCGGCGCCACTCTTGATCACGGCGAAGTCGATGTCGACGATCTCCTGGGTCACGCCGAGCTTCTTGGCGGCGAGGTCGACGATGTCGACGTCGAACCCGACGACCTTGTCGCCCTCCTTGAACTGGAAGGGCTCATAGGGCAGGTTCGTGCACGTCGTCAGCTTGCCCGGGTGGATCAACTTGATCTCCGAGGCCGCCGCCGCCGGGGCACTGCCGGCCGGGGCGCTGGAGCTGGTCGCGCTGGTGTCCGATCCGCCACCGCAGGCGGAGAGAAGGAACGCGGCGCTGACCGCCAGCGCCCCGATCGAGGTCATACGGCGACGTCTGGGCCAAAAGACCACAACGTCCTCCTCTTCAGCTGTATGTCGGATTTGAGTTAAGTTACCGTAACCCTGGCCATGGTCCCGCACCT
Source organism: Sphaerisporangium sp. NPDC049002 (assembly GCF_040649355.1). Lineage (NCBI taxonomy): Bacteria > Bacillati > Actinomycetota > Actinomycetes > Streptosporangiales > Streptosporangiaceae > Sphaerisporangium > Sphaerisporangium sp. NPDC049002. The sequence continues at coordinate 1,001 of NZ_JBEZFH010000426.1, forward strand.
GGTCACCAGGGGTATTACCGAAATGAAACGATCGCACAACACCTGAAGGAGCCTGGCACTCCGAGCCGAGCGGCGCGTTAGGGTGCCATGGTGCGAGTGCCTGTGGTCGGTCTGGGCTGCTTGACTTTTGCCGCCATTTCGCTTTCCGGCTGTTCCAGCGGACCCGCCGAGCCCACGACGAGCCCCTCCCCCACGTACGTGATCCCCGCCGAGACCGCGCGCCCCGGCGAGACCGTGATCACGGCCAAGCCGGTGGTCGACGGCCAGATGCGGTTCCGTGTCATTGGATTTCACGACGGCATGCCGAGCATCTTCGGCAGCCACGCCGAGTGGAACGCCAAGGGCCAGTACGTCCGGGTGCGCGTCCTCATCGAGAGCACCGACCGCACCAACCAGACGTTCGACGCCAAGCAGCAGCTACTCGTGGCCTCCGACGGGCGCACGTTCTCCGTGGACGACGCCGCCCAGACCACCAAGCGCCAGCCCGGCAAGCTCCCCGTCGGCAGCTTCGTGCGCATGGAGTTCGACCTGTGGTACGACGTCCCCAAGGACGTGAAGATCACCAAGATCCGGTTCTTCGCCGATCCGCCCCTCGGGGCCATCGGTCCCTCCCAGGGCGTCGACGTACCGCTGCGCTGACCGGCGGGAGCCTCCGTACGAGCAGGGTGCGCCGGCCCGGCCGGGGCCGTCGAGCCCCGGCCGGATCGCGCTCACACCCAGGGGCGCTGAGTGTGCGCCGAGGGGGCGACCCAGGTACGCCTTGTCATTGTCAAGTTAGT
>NZ_JBEZFH010000427.1:0-1774 GCF_040649355.1 Sphaerisporangium sp. NPDC049002
TTCCGGAGTTGAAGATCCGGTGGGAGTGGGAGACGGCGTCCTCGGTGCGCGCTCCCGAGCATCGCGCGATGCGCTGCTCCTGCGGGTTTCGGTGGTTACCAGGCAGCGGCGGCTTCTCGACCGGCTTGTCCGGCGGCTGCCCCGGCACACCCGCGTTGTCCTGCAGCGCCGCCGGGACCTTCGCGGCGTTCTCCTCATCGATCGTCTTCTGGTCGGCATCGCTGGTGGCCACGACCAGCTTGCCCATGGGCAGGAACAGCGCCCTGGTGCGCGGGATGCCGATCGGGTCGCGTTTCGCCACCGCCCGGTACTCGTCCACGCTGATCAAACCCGCGTCGAATTCTTTCCGGGCCTCCTCCCGGCGCGCAACCTCGACGCGCTGGAGCACCTCAACGCCGGTGGTGTCAAAAAACCCGTCCAGGTCGTCATCGAAATCGACGTCCAACCCTGACGCCAGGAGCGTCAGAAATGGCGGCATCGTGATCGACCAAAAATTATAGAATTCTTGCTCGGCGTTGTCGAAAGTCCGGTCGGCGGCATATCCAATGACGCTTTCTGGCACACCGAAAGCGGCCAGGATCTCAGTCTTGGCTGTCCGCGCGACCTCGCTGTACTGCATGTCGCGCGGTCGAACGGCCAGGTCAATGTACGACACCTGGCCGTGGATCACGGTGAGCTTGCCCGCCTCGGCCGGACCCTTCCCGAACTTGCCCTCGACCCGGTCCATCTCACCGGGATCCAACTCGCCATCGATGGCCAAAACCCCGCCAGGCCGGGCGTCGTTCTTCAAAAAGCTCACATTATATAGCCTGGAAAAGAAATCCAACTCCACCGAAAGGCCCGCAGCTTCCAATGGCGTCACACCGGAGTAAGGGTCCAACGGGTGAGGCTGGCGAAACCATCTGACATTGTCGACGGGGATTTCCTTTACCGAGCCGTCGGCCCGAAGAACCTCGTAGTGGGAAATCAGGTCCTGCCCGTCCGACCCCGGGCGGTTACGCTCGGACGGCACCGGACGGGTACGGCCAGGCGGCAGCAGGTCCATCCGGATCACATCGCCGCCGCGCGAACGGGTGATCTCGGCGAACGCTCCCCGCTTGGACAGCAGCACCTGCGCGGCGAGCCGCTGCCGGAACTGCTCGCCAGTCTCCAGCGGGTTGGCACGCCGGTTCAACACCCGATACAGCGGATGGTCCTTCAGCGGCTCCTCGTTGCCGACCCTGAGCCGGAACGGCAGCCTGCTCGAATGCGAGGCGATGGCGTTCACGGCCCGGTACACCCAGACGATCCGCTCGTACGCCTCCCCGCAGGCGCGCTCGACTGGCCAGGGCCTGGACCGGTAGGAGGAGTGGATGCCCGAGGTGGCGAGCGACTGGTAATAGTCCGCGAACACGACCTTGTGCTCCTGGCCGCGCAGGGCCCCCCGGTCGGCGCCGCCCAGCGCGGCCGGCAGTAGACGCCGCACAGCCTGACGGATCTCCACTGGCCCCCTCCCGCCTCACCACCGTGTGCGGCCTGAAGGTAGGCGCCGGCGAACCATTACGTCGCGGCCTCAGCTCGCGACGGCCCTGGGCGGTGCGTCCGGATCGTCAACGGCGCACCCGAGGAGTTCGCAGTTGTGCCGGTGAATCCGCTTCTTTCGCTCACCGATGGGGCCGCCACGCAGATGCACCGTGGTGTCGGCCGCGATGCACGGCTCGCCCACGACATCGTCGTAGGGGCGCCTGCACTGCTCGCAGTAGGTCTCGATCACATCGATCCGCACCTCCTTGGG
>NZ_JBEZFH010000428.1:0-1767 GCF_040649355.1 Sphaerisporangium sp. NPDC049002
CTCATCTTCTCGCCGCTGAGCGCCCAGATGGTCCGGCGGTTCGGCGCCAAGGTCGTCGCCACCACGAGCCTGGTGATCGTGGCCGCCGCGCTCAAGGTGCCGCTCCCGAAGGGATTCGCCCGTGGCGGCGTCCTCCCGGGGTACACCCCCGGCCGCGACGTGCACCGCTTCGTCTCCCCCACCGGCGGCGCGCTCGATCTGTCCGGCGGCGAGGCGGTCATGCGGCCCGAGTGGACCGCGGTCGTGGGCGAGAAGTACATCCGCAACGCCAACGACGCCGCACGCAAGGGCGGGGTCCGAGGCGTCGTCCGAGCGCTCGGCATCGCCGGCGACCCCGGCGGGACGGTCCCCGGCTTCGCCGACGGCGGGATCATCGGCGGCATCGCGTCCTTCCTGAAGAAGGGCAAGGACTTCTTCACCGAAGGAATCAAGAACGCGGCCAAGGTGGTCGTCAACCCGGTCCTCGCCGCGGTCGAGAACCAGATGAGCGGGTCGCCGTTCACCCAATCACTGGCCGCCCTGCCCCGCCGCGCCGTGGATGCCTTCGTGAACTGGCTCGGCGGCAAGGAGAGCGCGATCGGCGGGCCGGGCCACAAGGCCGTCGCGGCGGCCCGCACCCGGATCGGCACGCCGTACTCCTGGGGCGGCGGCGGGCTGGACGGCCCGAGCACAGGCATCGGCCGGGGAGCGAACACCGTCGGGTTCGACTGCTCCGGGCTGGTCCGCTACGGCTGGTACCAGGCGGTCAAGCGGGCCATGCCGCGCACCACCTACACCCAGTGGCCCTGGAGCCGGCACGTGGACACCCCCGCCGAGGGGGACCTGGGCTTCACCAGCTTCTCCTCCTCCACCGGGCTGCCCGAGCACGTCACCATGTACTCCGGCAACAACAAGATCATTGAGGCGCCCTACACGGGTTCCTTCGTGCGCGAGGTCCCGGTGCGCCCCGGGCTGCACTGGGGGCGCCCTCCCGCTTCGTTCCTGGCCGACAAGGGCGGCCCGATCGAGCGCGGCTGGAACGCCATCCTCAACAAGACCGGGCGTCGCGAGTGGATCCTCACCCCCGAGGCCGTCGACCTGCTCGGCGGCGAGCGCGCCGTGGCCAGGCTCAACTCCGGCGCCCGCAGCCTGTACGGCTCCCGCAACGCCGCCGGCCCGGCCATGCGTCCCGCCAGTACCAACACCCCGCAGCCAGTGCGTTACGGGGAGGTCCACGTGCACCCGCAGCCCAGGCAAACCGAGGAGGAGATCGGCGCGGTCGCGGCCCGCCGGCTGGGGGTGATGCTGCGGTGAGCACCCAGACCGACTCGCCGTTGTACAGCATCTCGACCTGGCAGGGCAACGTCATCGACGACTACGGGGTGCTGTGGGTCGTCGAGACCGAGGACGGCTGGTCCTCCTCCCCGCCGGTGCGCCCCACCCTGAACGAGAAGAGCGCCGGGGACGGGGCATGGTCGGGGCCCGGGTTCTACGCCAGCCGGGTGATCAACCTGACCGGCAAGGCCTACGTGCCCAGCCAGGTCGAGATGCTGCGGGCCAAGGACCGCATCAAGGCCGCGGTGAACCCGCGCACCGCGCTACAGCTGCGGGTCGACGAGCTGCACCTGTCGCGGGTCGCGACAGTCCGCATGTCCGACCGGGTGGACCTGCAGGACCACGGCGCGCACGCCTTCACCTGGGCGCTGACCCTGGTGGCGGCCGACCATCGCCGCTACTCCCCCGACACGGTGACCGTCTCGACCACCCTGCCCACGACGCTCACCGTCG
>NZ_JBEZFH010000429.1:0-1742 GCF_040649355.1 Sphaerisporangium sp. NPDC049002
GGCAGGCGCGCCGCGCGCGCGGCCTCGTCCCGGGCGAGATCGGTGTCGTCGCCCGCCGGCCGGACGCGGGGCGCGTGCCGCCGGAGCTCCTCCCTCGACGGAGCGATCGGCCTGGCCCAGCCCGTCGCGATGAGCTGCGTCGCCTCGGCCGTACGGGCATAGCCCGCGATCAGCAGGGCCGCTCCGGTCTGGTGGGCGCGCAGGGCGAGGATCTCGCGCGCGTGAGGGTAGGGCGCGAGCCGTTCGGCGTGCAGGTCGTCGCCGTCGTCCCAGACCACCGCGAGGCCGAGGTCGGGCACGGGGGCGAACGCCGCGGCCCTGGTGCCGACCGCCACCCGCGCCTGCCCTCGCAGCACCCGCAGCCACCTGCGGTAACGCTCGGCGGGCCCGAGATCGGCGGTCAGCGCCACATGCCGGCCCTCCCCGAGGACACGGCGCAGGGCGGCGTCGAGCAGCGCCACGTCCTTGCCGTCGGGCACCACGACCACGGCTCCCCTGCCGCCTTCCAGCGTGGCGAGGACCGCCAGGGAGATTCCCTCGGGCCACTCGGGCCCTTCCGGGGGGCGGCCTTCGCCACCGGTCCCGGGAAGAACGTTCCACACCGCCCTCGGGGAGCGCCCCTCGGCCAGAGCGGTGAGGAACGACGGCCCCATGGGGTACCCACTCCAGGACCCGCCACCCACCGGCACCGCCGGCCCCTGGCTCCCCGCCCCACCGGTCTCGCCCTGGACTCCCACGCCGGTCTCGTCTTGGGCCCCCCCACCGGTCACGTTCTGGGCCTTCGCGCCGGTCTCGTCTTGGGCCCCCGCGCCGGCCTGGGCCACCTGCGCCCGCTCCTCGGCGGCCCGTCCCGCTTCGGCCTCCACCTTGGCGTGGCGGGGCGGTACGGCGAGGCGCAGGACGTCGGACATGGTGCCGGCGTAGCGGTCGGCCACGGCACGGCAGAGGGCCGCTACGCGCGGCGTGAGCACCGGCTCGGGCGACACCACCCGCTCCAGGCCCAGCAGCTTGCCCTCGTGCTCGCTGCTCTCGGCCCGCTCCAGCAGGAACCCGTCGACGAGCTTGCCGGCGAAGCGCACGCGCACCCGGCAGCCCGGAACCGCCGAGGCGTCCATGGCCTCCGGCACGAGGTAGTCGAAGGGCCGGTCGAGATGGGGCAGCGGGGTGTCGACCAGGACGCGGGCGACGGGGAGCGCCTCGGCGGGCACGAGCGCGCCCTTGGGGACACCGGACGCACCCTTGGGAGCGCCGGGCGCACCCCTGGCTTCGGTCACCTTTAGGTCCTACCAGACGACACCGATGGGGCCGGAATCAAATCGCGGCCCGTGGAAACATCCACGGGCCGCGATCGTCGCCTGGGATCAGAGGCCGGCGGCCTCACGGAGCTGCTCCGCGCGGTCGGTGCGCTCCCACGAGAAGTTGGGCTCCTCGCGGCCGAAGTGACCGTAAGCGGCGGTCTCGGAGTAGATCGGGCGAAGCAGGTCGAGGTCGCGGATGATCGCGGCCGGGCGCAGGTCGAAGACCTGGAGGATCGCCTGCTGGATCTTCTCGATGTCGACCTTCTCGGTGCCGAAGGTCTCCACGAACACGCCCACCGGCTGCGCCTTGCCGATGGCGTACGCCACCTGCACCTCGGCGCGGTCGGCCAGCCCGGCGGCCACGACGTTCTTGGCGACCCACCGCATGGCGTACGCCGCCGAGCGGTCGACCTTGGACGGGTCCTTGCCGGAGAACGCGCCGCC
>NZ_JBEZFH010000430.1:0-1739 GCF_040649355.1 Sphaerisporangium sp. NPDC049002
GGGCGGCGAGTCAGTTCGGCCTCGTGTTGATGCACAGCACCCTGTCCAAGCCGCACGAGGGGCGGTGTCGAGGGGACCCCCGGCGTGGCCGTGCGCACCAGCCTGGACCCCTTGGTGCAGAAGGCCGCGGTCGAGGCGGTGCGCACCCTGGACAAGCCCACCTCCCTGGTGGCGATCCGCCCCTCCACCGGCGAGATCCTCGCCGTCGTCAACAACCGCGGCGGGTTCAACCGCGCCCTCGACGGGCGCTACCCTCCCGGGTCGACGTTCAAGACCGTCACCGCCGCCGGGCTGCTCGCCGAGGGGCTCACCCCCGAGCAGAAGGTCACCTGCCCCGCCAAGGCCACCATCGGCGGCCTGCCGATCCGCAACTCCGACCACGAGGCGTTCGGCTCGCTGTCGTTCCTGGACTCCTACGCCCACTCCTGCAACACGACCTTCGCGCCGCTCGCCGCCCAGCACCTCAGCGGCGGCAAGCTGTACGAGATCGCCACCAAGATGGGGTTCAACCAGCCGCTGGCCATCGGCGTCCCCGCCACCAAGGGAAGCATGCCGAAGCCCACCAGCGACGCCGACCTCGCCGCCGAGTCCTTCGGCCAGGGCCGCATCACCGCCAGCCCGCTGGTGATGGCCTCGGTCGCCGCGGCGGTGGCCGACGGCACCTGGCGCCCGCCGACCCTGGTGCCCTCGCTCAAGCAGAAAGCCCAGCCGCAGCAACTGCCGGAACCGGTGGCACGGAACCTGCGCACGATGATGGCCGCCGTGGTGAGCAAGGGCACGGCCAAGAAGGCCGGGCTGCCCAAGAGCACCGCGGGCAAGACGGGCACCGCGGAGTTCGGCACCGGCCCGAAGCTCGACTCCCACGCGTGGTTCATCGGCTTCCGCGGCGAGGTGGCGTTCGCCGTGGTGGTCGAGGCCGGAGGCATGGGCGGCGCGGTCGCCGCCCCGGTCGCCGCCGACTTCCTGCGCGGCCTCGGCTGACCGGCGGCCGGGCAGCCGGGCCTGAACCCCGCGCGTACGACGCATCGGCCCATGGCGGTCACGCACGCGCGTGTCAGCCCAGCCTGACCGCCCGCTTGAGGAAGACGACGCCGTCGATCGCGGCGAGCTGGGCCGGGTCCAGCGGGAAATAGGCGAAATCGTGGGAGACGCGCGGGGCGGGCTTGGTGACGGCCTCGGCCAGGCGGCGGGCGTCGACGAGAGAGTGGTCCCACGGGAGCGTGGACAGGATGCCCTCGACGGTGTCCGGGGGCGGGGTGTCCTCGCCGGCCGTGCCGAAGGCGGAGGCCAGGAAGGCGTACCGGTCGCCCAGGTGCGCTTCGGTGATCGCCCCCGCGCTCCACCACTCCACGAACTGGTCGCCGAAAGGCATGAGGTTCTTGTTCCGCTGCAGGTGGAGGTTGTGGCAGAAGACCAGGGCCGGGCCCTGCCCGGCGACGGCGCGCAGGTTGGCGGCCATCATCGCGTCCCGCTGGGCCGACAGCCGCGTCATCCGCGCCGGGGAGGTGTCGGCCATCCAGGAGTGGTAGCGGAGCAGGCCGACGGCGGTGCGCCCGTACAGCGCCGCCCGCTCCCTGTCCTTGGCGCTCAGCCGCGGCACCTGGGTGTCGAGCAGCGCCAGCAGATCGTCGGCGAGCAGCCGCAGCCGCTGGGCGTCGGCGGACCGGCCGATCGACTGGGACGGGTCCATGACCGTGGCCTCGTTCGTCCACCGGTCGTCCGGGCCGAGCAGCGCGTCC
>NZ_JBEZFH010000431.1:0-1727 GCF_040649355.1 Sphaerisporangium sp. NPDC049002
CGCCGTCCAGCGGGCGCTCAAGACGGCCCTCGCGGGCAGGACCTCGCTGGTCATCGCCCACCGGCTCTCCACGATCCGCGAGGCCGACACGATCCTGGTCGTCCAGGACGGCCATGTGGTCGAGCGGGGCCGCCACGACGAGCTGCTCGCCGCCAAGGGAGCCTACGCCGAGCTCTACCGCACCCAGTTCGAACAGCAGAGGTGACCGCTCCACCCCGCCGGTCCGGCCGGCGCGGGTGCCTTCTGGCGCTCGCGGCGGAGGTGAGCCGGGGCGGGTCTCAGATGTAGCCGAGCCGGGTCAGCTCGTCCTTGGCGATCTTCTCCACCAGCGCGACGTCGTCGGGCCTGAGACGGGCGCGCCACGCGCCCACCTTGGGGGCGGTCGTGCCGTACAGCGCCACCTTGGAGACCCGGGTCTCCAGGAAGCCGGAGATCGTCGCGATCGTCTCCCCGGGGGAGGCGGCCATGTCCTCGTAGCGGACCGTCAGGAGCTGGTCGCGGGGGACCTCCTGGCGGAGCGCGGCGCTCAGGCGGACGGCGCTGCGCCAGCGCAGGGCGCACTTGCCGGCCGGCTCCATCACCGTCCACTTGTCGCGGTGCTCGCTGGAGTTGACGCCGAGGAACGGGTTCGGGAACTCGGTCTCGTCGCTGAGCATGCTCGGCCGGGACCAGCTCATGGAGGCCCGGTCGGCGAGCATGTCGGCGGTGACGTCCCTGCCGTCGCGGATGAGCTGGACGAACCGGGCATCGGGGAACGCCTGGAGCAGAACCGGCGCGCTGTACAGAAGGTCGGGGTTGGCGTCGCCGAACCTGACGACGCCGCCGGGGGAGGCGCACGGGCCCGGCCCGGTGACGGCGCCCGCCTCGCGGCACGCCGCCGGGCACTCGGCGCAGGCGCCGGGGACGATCTGCCAGGCCTCGGCGAGCGCGTCGCGGAGCACCCGGACCGCGCCGCCGCCCTTCCTGCGCATGATGGAGGGCCGTCGCGCGAACGCGTACACCACGTGCGCGACCGCCGCCCTGCCCATGGTCAGGTGGAAGCCGGGGGAGCGTTTGAGGGCACGCGCGAGGAGATCCGCGCCGGAGTGCGGGGCGCCGAGCACGAACACCGGCCTACGGACCTTGATGCCGTTGACCACGAGAATGTGGGTCGGGGGTCGCATAAGTGAGGACAGTCTGACACCCTTTGCGAGGTGAACGAACCGGCCACGCCCCGCCCGTCGGTGGCACATGGCGTCACCTGGGTAAGCCTACTCACCGCGGCAGGTGTTTCATCCGATTCGGGGATGTTCGCCGCCGGTGGACCAGGGCCGCGCCACCCGCGCCCCGACCTTCGCGGAGCGTCCCGATGACCAGCCACCGGCTCTGGATCCCGGCCCGGCTCCGTCCCGGCGACCGGGTGGCCATCGTCGCGCCCTCGGGGCCCGTCGACCCGGTGCGCCTGGCACGGGGACGCCAGGTCCTCACCGAGATCGGCCTGGACGTCGTCGTCATGCCGAGGGTGCTCAACCGGCGGGGATACCTCGCGGGCTCCGACGCGGGCCGGGCGGCCGACCTGCAGGAGGCGTGGTGCGACCCGGAGGTCCGGGCGGTGATCTGCGCGCGGGGCGGCTACGGCGCCACCCGCCTGCTCGACCCAGCCGGCGCTGCGGGGGTCGGCGCCCAGCAGGCCGCGGGCGATCGCCCAGGTGCAGATGAGCCAGTCGACGGTGATGGCGCCGAGCCGC
>NZ_JBEZFH010000432.1:0-1699 GCF_040649355.1 Sphaerisporangium sp. NPDC049002
GAGGAGGGTCAGGCGCGTACGGCGGAGTGGAAGGTCCGGGTGGCCGTACGGCTGATCGAGGACCTGACGGTCAACTGGGGCATGAAGGTGGAGGACATCCTCGTCGACGTGCTCACCTTCCCGATCGCCACCGGGCAGGAGGAGACCCGCAGGGATGCGATCGAGTCGATCGAGGCGATCCGGGAGCTCAAGCGCCGTTATCCCAGCGTCCAGACGACCTCCGGCTTGTCGAACATTTCGTTCGGGTTGAATCCGGCGGCGCGGATCGTGTTGAACTCGGTGTTTTTGAATGAGTGTGTGAACGCGGGGTTGGATTCGGCGATCGTGCACGCGTCGAAGATCTTGCCGATGGCGCGGATTCCTGATGAGCAGCGTGAGGTCGCGCTGGACATGGTGTATGACCGGCGGCGGGAGGGTTATGACCCGTTGCAGCGGTTCATGGAGTTGTTCGCGGGGGTGGACGCGGCGTCGATGCGGCAGGATCGGGCGGCTGAGCTGCTGGGGTTGCCGTTGTGGGAGCGGTTGAAGCGGCGGATCGTTGATGGGGAGAAGAAGGGGCTGGAGGCGGATCTGGAGGAGGGTCTGGGCCGGCGTCCCGCTTTGGAGATCATCAATGAGGTGCTGCTGGATGGCATGAAGACCGTGGGGGAGTTGTTCGGGTCGGGTCAGATGCAGTTGCCGTTTGTGTTGCAGTCGGCTGAGGTGATGAAGACGGCGGTGGCGTATCTGGAGCCGCATATGGATCGGGTGGAGGGGGAGTCCAAGGGGCGGATCGTGCTGGCCACGGTCAAGGGTGATGTGCATGACATCGGGAAGAATCTGGTGGACATCATTTTGTCCAACAATGGTTATGAGGTGGTGAATCTCGGGATCAAGCAGCCGGTGTCGACGATTTTGGAGGCGGCTGAGGATGGTAAGGCCGATGTGATCGGGATGTCGGGGTTGCTGGTGAAGTCGACGGTGATCATGCGGGAGAACCTGGAGGAGATGAACGCGCGGGGGATTTCGGGGCGGTTCCCGGTGCTTTTGGGTGGGGCGGCGTTGACGCGGGCGTATGTGGAGCAGGATCTGGCCGATGTGTTTCAGGGTCAGGTGCGGTACGCGCGGGACGCGTTCGAGGGGTTGCGGTTGATGGACGCGTTCATGGCGGTCAAGCGGGGGGTGGAGGGGGCGGCGTTGCCGCCGTTGCGGGAGCGGCGGGTCAAGGCGGGTGCGAGGTTGGTGCGTACCCCGGAGGCGGAGTTGCCGGCTCGTTCGGATGTGGCGGCGGGTAATCGGGTTCCGGTGGCGCCGTTTTTGGGGGAGCGGGTGGTGAAGGGCATTCCGCTGGGGGAGTACGCGGCGTTTTTGGATGAGCGGGCGACGTTCATGGGGCAGTGGGGGCTGAAGGCGGCCCGGGGGGGTGAGGGGCCCTCGTATGAGGAGCTGGTGGAGTCTGAGGGGCGTCCGCGGTTGCGGATGTGGCTGGAGCGGATGCAGACCGAGGGGCTTTTGGAGGCGGCGGTGGTGTACGGGTATTTCCCGTGTGTCAGCGACGGCGACAGCCTGATCGTCTTGGACGAGGCGGGGGGCGAGCGGACGCGGTTCACCTTCCCGCGGCAGCGGCGTGACCGGCATCTGTGCCTGTCGGACTTCTTCCGCTCCCGGGAGTCGGGGGAGGTGGATGTGGTGGCGTTCCAGGTGGCCACGATGGGGAGCA
>NZ_JBEZFH010000433.1:0-1685 GCF_040649355.1 Sphaerisporangium sp. NPDC049002
TCACCCCTGTCCAAGGTTCGCTGCTGTCGTCTGGGTAGGGGCTGACCGCAGGGCCGAGGAGAGCCAGGTGCCATGGTTGGTCCTGGTCCTTCCATGGCCGGCCGGAGAGGGGGGTCCCCTCCATCCGGCCGATTCGAGCGGCACCACCGCGGCGGAGCCGAAGTCGGCGGGAACGGCTCCGTCGCGGGTCTTGTCGGCCGGACGGACGGGGGCATCAGGGGACGATCACCGCAAGTCTTCTCGTGAAATTTCATGCATCAACGAGCAACTTGCGGGCTTACGGAACTTATTTGCAGGACTTGTCGAATTAAAGAGCGCCCTTCGGTCACGTGCAAGTGTCGAAGCGCTTCGCCTTTCGTAACGCTTCCGTAACGCGAGCCGCCGTGCTGGGCCGACCTCGGCGAGTCCGGGGATGCGAAGTCGTTACCACCTGCGGGTGTTTACGTCAGCATCTCGCCGTGTTAGAACTCGGTTAATTGTTCTTGGATACATACAAACTGGGTCTGGTGATGGCGTGGCGCAGAGGCAGCCTCCGGCTCGCGCGGCAGGAGTCCGCGCGCAGGCGGCGGGTCACGCCTCGCTCCGCCGCGCCAACCTGGCCCTTGTGCTGCGTCACCTGCGCGACGAGGGATCCTGTTCCCGCTCCGACATCGCGGACGCGACCGGCCTGCACCGGGCGACCGTCTCCAGCCTGATGGCGGAGCTGCTCGACCGCGGCCTGGTCCGCGAGGTGGGCATCGAGCACGTGGGCGCGGTCGGCCGCCCCCGGCGGGCCGTGGCGCTGGACGGCTCCCACGTGGGCGTCCTCGGCACGGAGATCAACGTCGACTACGTCGCCGTCTACGGCACCGACCTCGGCGGCCGGGTGCTGGTCGAGCGGCGGGTCGGCTTCGACGCCATGGGCATGGGCCCCGACCGCTCGCTCAAGGAGCTGGGCCGGGTGGCCAAGGACGCCATCGACGACCTCGTCCGCGCCGGGGCCTCCCCGGCGGGCATCGGGGTGGCGGTTCCCGGCCTGGTGGACGTCGCCCGTGGTCACGTGGCCTTCGCGCCCAACCTCGGCTGGCGCGACCTGCCCCTGGCCGAGCGGCTCCGCGCCGAGATCGGCGACGTCCGGGCGCCGGTCATGGTCGACAACGACGCCAACCTCGCGGCCCTGGCCGAGTACACCGGCGGCGTCGCCGCGGGCACGGCCGACATGGTCTACCTCACCGGCGAGGTGGGGGTCGGCGGCGGCATCGTCGTCGGCGGCCGGCTGCTGCGCGGCGCGGACGGGTTCTCCGGGGAGGTCGGGCACCTGCCCGTCGACCCCACGGGGAGCCGCTGCGGCTGCGGGCGCACCGGCTGCTGGGAGACCAAGGTCGGCCTGGCCACGCTGGTGAGGGCGGTCACGCCCGAACTGGCGTACGAGCTCGGGACCGCGCCGATGCCCGACCCCGAGGAGCGGGTGGCCGACATCGCCCGCGGCCTCGCCCAGGGCGACCCGCGCATGCTGGCCGCGGTGGCGGAGGTCGGGCGATGGCTGGGGCTCGGCGGCTCGATCCTGGTCAACCTCTTCAACCCGAGGGTCATCGTGCTCGGCGGCTACTTCGCGAAGCTGGCCGAGCGCCCGCGTGGTCGACCACGTCCTGGCGGCCCGTCCGTCCGACGTGCCGAGCCTGCTCGAGTCCGACCTCGACGGCAAG
>NZ_JBEZFH010000434.1:0-1683 GCF_040649355.1 Sphaerisporangium sp. NPDC049002
TCGATCAACAGCATGTCGCACGCCATCTGAGGAGTCCCCATGCGATCCACCCGACGCCGGCGTGGCCGGCTACTGGGCCTGGCTCATGCCCGGCCGCCTGGCGGGTTGCTACGTCGGGCTACTGGTCGGTTTCGGCGGGCGGGAAGTGCTTGGCGATGAGCTGGGCGAGGTCGTCGATGAACGGCGTTACGTCGCGGCCGGACTCGATGCTGAGGGTGTAGACCATCCCCTCGGGCGGGATCCGCCCTTCGCGGTAGCGGTCAGGGGCGACATGTATGGCTCCGTAGCCATGAGCGGGGCGGTTGAACAGCACACGCTCGGGGCTGACCCGACTGCCCGGGTGGTGCTTGGCTCCGGGAATGAGGCCGGCCAGGCGCCGGGCCTCGTCGACGCAGCCTGCCTTCGCGGACTCGTACATCTCGCGCCGGCGAAGCTCCTTGGCGACGTACTCGTGGTACGCGGGGAGCAGTCGGCGCTGCAGGTCGGCGGCGATGGCGTCGGTGGTGCGGCTCATGCCGATGGTGACGGCCGGCCCGAAGAGGTAGTGGTTGGTGTTGAACTCCTGGCTGGGGCGCAGGCCGGAGAAGGTGAGTCGGTCCTTGCGGTATTCACCCCAGGTCTTGTAGTGCAGCAGGATGCGGTGCTGACCGCTGATGAGGAATACCTGCGGCAGGTCCGCCTTGCGTGGCGGCTCCCACCGCACGACCTCGTAGCCGCTGCGGAGCTGCTCGGCGACCGCGCCGGCGAGCGCCAGCACCTCAGCTTCCTGCTGGTGGTAGCCGTTCATTCTGTCTCCTTGCTGAGTGCCGTTGGGGTGGAGGGGAAGTCGCTTTCGGTCACCGAAGGGTCGATGCCCAGGGCGGGATCGGCCAGGTCGACCGTCTTGTCGAGCCGGAATTGAACGTCGCCGAGAGCGCTGCCCCAGCCGATGAAGCCGCTGGGGTCCTCGGCCGGGTTGCGGAACAGGTAGCCGATGCCGGATCCGGCGCGGATTCCGAGGCCGGGGCCAGCGCGGAGTATGAGGTAGGTCGGCCTGCCAGCCTTGTTGAGGCTGCGATACCAGTTCCGCACGATCATGCCGGGCTCGAGTTCCCATGCTTCGATCAGGCCGGGGGTGCGCTGGGCGGCGGCGAAGGTGCGTGCCATAGCTCTCCTTTGATGGTGGCCGGCGGCCGGGGCTGGTCGCCCTGGCCGCCGGGTGGGTGTTGTGGGGGCTCTACTCGATTCGGTCGTTGATCGGCTGGAAGGCCTGCTCGCAGTCGGGGAGGAGGCGGGCGGCGGGGCGAGACCGGGTCGGGGTGGCGTACATCAGGCCACCTCCTCGGCGTGAAGGACGGCGCGGAGGCGGCTGCCGATCCAGTGCCCGACCGGAGGGCTGACGGCGTTGCCGAACCCGTCGACCTGGTCGCGTGCGGATCCCCAGACGATGAAGGAACCCTTGTGGCCAGCGAAGTCGACGTCGAAACCGCAGCCCGCGCCGACCTCGTACGGGAGCATCATGCGGAAGTGGCAGTCCTCGAGCGTCAGATTCGTGAGGACCTCGCGCCATTCGGCGTGCAGCAGCGCCGTGGTGTCGCGGGCGGTCAGCGTGCCGAGCGGGTCGCTCGCGGGGTGCGCCGCTGTGGCGTTCGCCTCGGAGCCGTTCTGCTTGAACCAACCGGAGAACAGCAGGCCGTGCCCGGC
>NZ_JBEZFH010000435.1:0-1672 GCF_040649355.1 Sphaerisporangium sp. NPDC049002
CCCGGAGCCGCGCGTCACGCGGCGTCGCGGCGGGCCAGGCGGTGGCCGGCGCGCTGCATGGGCCTCTCGACGAACCGGTGGGTCAGCCAGCTGGCGGGCAGCACCACGGCCACGAAGAGCGAGGCCATGAGCACCTGCACGTGGAGGGGAGACCAGCGCAGGTCCCCTGTCAGCGCGACGTAGTACTTCAGCAGGGGGTGGTGCAGCAGGTAGAGCGAGTAGCTGATCAGCCCGAGCCAGGTGAGGAAGCGGGGCACCCTGCGGTGCCTCAGGGCCATCGCGCCCGCGAACGTCGCGCCGGCGAGAGCGATCGTGGTGATCCAGACATCGGGCTGGATCCACCACCAGCCACCCTGGATCGCCCACACCGGGGTGATCGCCACGAGCACCACGGTCACGATGACCGGCCAGAACGCGCCCGCGCCGCGCTCCCACCGGTAGATCGCCGTACCGGCGAACATGACCGCGACGATGACCACACCGAACCAGGGGACCCTGCTGCTCAGCAGCAGCAGGACCAGCGCCATCAGCCCCATCCCGCAGGCGGCGGCCGTACGGAGCCGGTCGGCGACCACGCAGGTCAGCCCCACCGCCAGCACCGCGCCCGAGGCCCAGGCGAGCCAGCCTCCCGCGAGCGGCGCCCCGGGCAGGAACAGCGCGGTGGCCAGCGCCGTCAGGCCGAACAGCAGGGCAAGCACCCCGCTGCGCTGGTGGACCCGGCCCGCGAACAGCGCGGTCACCAGCAGGTAGAACACCATTTCGTACGACAGCGTCCACATGGTGTCCACGACGCCGCCGACGCCGATCACGTCCAGCAGCATCGTCGCGTGGGCGGCCACCGCGGACGGATCGCGGGGCACTGCCCCGCGTACCGGGATCCACCAGGCCAGGGCGAGCACCAGCCCGATGGTGACGAGGTAGATCGGGTAGAGGCGGAAGCCCCGGCTGATCCAGAAGGCCCTGAGGTCCCCGTGCCGCTCCAGCGACGCGGGGATGATGTATCCGCTGACCAGGAAGAACACCAGGATGCCGTAGAGCCCGACGTTGAACCGGTAGGGGCGCAGCGAGGGGATGACCCAGGGCAGCATGTGCTCGGCCAGCACCGCGATCGCCCCTATGCCCCGCAGCGCGTCCAGCCAGGCGAGGCGGGTCGCGGAGGACGTCATGGCGCGCGAGGTCGCGGCCGGGGCGATCGGCACCCGCACCAATTTACCGAACGGGCACGGTCCGAACCCCGATCAGGCGTCACATAGCGGGCGTCACAGGCTGAAGGACACGGTGGCCCGGGGGCCAGTTGTCGATGACGCGGTCCCCACCGGTGCCGGGCGTCCGCTCGCGTCGGTTGGACCGGTCCGATCGCGATCAGCGCCGCAAGTTCTTGCACCTCATTTGCTTATTCATTTCATCTGCATTTCCGTCTATTGCAATGATGTATCGAGGAATGTCAGGATGATGCAAGCGGTCCGCTGTTGCGTCGGGGACGACTCGTGCCGCTGCGTGCCCTCTGGCGTGCGGTTCCCGCCTCGTCGCGTCACCCAGACGGCGCGATGAAGCACGGATGTCCGCAGCGCAACGAAAAGGAGTTCACGTGGCCGTCTCGCGTCGGAGGTTCATGACTTCCGTGGTGTCCGGGTCTGCTCTGGCGGCGGTGTCGTCGTCGCAACTGGTGTCC
>NZ_JBEZFH010000436.1:0-1662 GCF_040649355.1 Sphaerisporangium sp. NPDC049002
GGGCTGGGCGGCGTGGGTATGCCGATGCCGAGTCGGTGCGGCTGACGTGGCGGGCTGACGTCTTGTAGCAGGCCAATGGCACCTATGGCCCTATGCGGGCATGGCCAGGCAGTTTCTCAACGGGATCGACCTTGCCAACCAGCGGGGCATCAACGCGGCCGACCCGAGCGCGGGCACTGACCTTGCCAACAAGCAGTACGTCGACAACGTCGCGCGTGGCCTGAAATGGAAGGACAGCGTCCGCGCCGCCACCACCACGAGCGGCGCGCTGGCCACGGCCTACGCGGGAGGCTCCGTCATCGACGGTGTCACCCTCGCCGCCGGTGACCGCATCCTGATCAAAAACCAGGCCAACGGCGCCGAGAACGGCATCTATGTCGTCAACGCCGTCGGTGCCCCCACGCGGGCTCCCGACGCGGACACCTCGGCCAAGGTGGGTCCCGGAATGACCATGTCGGTCACCGAGGGCACCGTCAACGACGACAGGACCTACATCCTGACCACCAACGCGCCGATCGTCCTCGGCACCACCGTGTTGTCGTTCACGCAGATGGGCGGCGGCGGCGCCTCCTACACCGCAGGTGCTGGCCTCACCGAGTCGCCCGCAGGGACGTTCAATGTCGCCGCCGGTCAGGGACTGGAGATCTCCGCTGGCGCGGTCCGGGTCGCTCCGGCGGCGCCCGGCTCCGGTCTCACCGGGGGCGGCGCGGCTCCGCTGGCTGTCGGTGCCGGGACCGGTATCTCGGTCGCTGGTAACGCCGTGGCGGTCGACACCGCCGTGGTCTCCCGCCACGTCGCGGTCAACGTCGGCGACGGAACGGCAACGCAGATCGACGTGACGCACAACCTCGGCACCTATGACGTGGCCGTCGAGGTGTTCGTCAGCTCCGGCGCCCGCGAGACCGTGGAACCCGACGTGTCCCGGCCGACCACCAACACGGTCCGGCTGGCCTTCGCTACCGCGCCGACCGCCGGGCAGTACCGGGTCGTCGTGCACGGCTGACACGGTGACCAGGCACCTGACGCCACTCCAGTTGGCGCACCAGAACTCCCCGGCCAACCCGGCGGCGGGGACCACCAGCGTGTTCGCCCGGACGGGCGACCGTTTGTACTACCGCACGGCGACCGGCGTGGAGCGCCAGGTGGAACCCGGGATCCTGTTCGTGTTCTCCCGGGCGGGCACGCTCGCCGTCAGCGTCGGTACGTTCCGCCTCTACAACGACACCGGGGAGACGCTCACCCTCAAGGCGGTGCGCACCTCGGTGGGCGTCGCCCCGGCCGGAGCCTCGGTCCTGGTGGACATCAACGTGGACGGGGCCACGGTCTTCTCGACGCAGAGCAACCGGCCGGCCATCGCCGCTGGGAACTTCACCTCCGGTGCGGTCCGCACCATGAACACCATTTCCATCGCGGACGGCAGTTACTTCACCGTCGATGTGGACGCCATCGGGACCACCGTGGCGGGCTCTGATCTGACGGTGCAGATCCTGTGCTGAAAGGGGAACACGCATGCCCTACCTGGATCAAGCCGAGCTGGCTGCCGACTCTGGCTTCCAGTTTCGCGTGAAAATCGCGATCGTCACCGCTGCCGTCCAGATCGCGGGCGGCGGGTCATCGGGCGGGTCGTCGAAGGGGAAGGCGTGCAGGTCAGAGGCCATGACG
>NZ_JBEZFH010000437.1:0-1627 GCF_040649355.1 Sphaerisporangium sp. NPDC049002
CGCGCGGCGGCCTCCGCGCACCGGAGCGGGTCCCTCCGGCTGGTGCTGCCCGGCGACCTCGCCGCCGGGCTGGAGAGGACCGGCAGGGAGCACGGCGCCACGCTGTTCATGGTGCTGCTGGCCGTCTACCAGGTGCTGCTGTCCCGCCACAGCGGGCAGGAGGACTTCGCGGTCGGATCGCCCACGGCGGGACGCGACCGCACCGAGCTGGAGCGGGTCGTCGGCTACCTCACCAACACGCTGGTGATGCGCGCCGACCTCGCGGGCGACCCGGAGTTCGGGGAGTTCCTCGGACGGGTGCGGGAGGCCGTGCTCGACGCCCACACCCATCAGGAGATCCCGTTCGAGCGGCTGCTGGCGGATCTCGGCGTGGACCGCGACACCAGCAGGACGCCGCTCTTCCAGACCATGCTGATCCTGCACAGCCAGGAGAGCCTCGCGCCCGAGCCGTTCGACGGCCTGCCGTCCGAGCCGTTCGAGGCGAGCGGCGACTTCGCCAAGTTCGACGTGATGCTGGAGGCCTGGCGGGGCGAGGACGACCTGACGCTGCTGTTCGGCTACGACGCCGGCCTGTTCGACGCCGAGACGATCGAGAACCTCGCCGGGCGCATGGCCGCCCTGCTCCGGAACGTCGTGACCGGCACGGCGCTGCCCGTCTCGGCGCTCCCCATGCTCACCGGATCCGACGCCGCCGCCCTGCGCCACCTCGCCGCGAGCGCCGGAGCAGCCGGGCGGGGCGGGGCCCGTACCGTGCCCGAGCTGGTCGCGGACGCGGTCCGCCGTGCTCCGGAGGCGGTCGCGGTGGAGTGCGGGGGCGAGGCGACCACCTATGCCGAGCTTGACGAACGCGCCCGCCGGCTCGCCCCGCTCCTGCGCGGCCACGATGTGGTCGGCGTGTGCCTCGGACGGTCGCCCGGCACGATCGTCACCCTGCTGGCCGTCTGGCACGCGGGCGCCGCCTACCTCCCCCTCGACCCGGAGCACCCGGACGAGCGGCTGGCCGGCCTGGTCCGCGACGCGGGCGTCTCGCTGGTCGTCACCGACGGGACGCGCGAGCTGTCGTTCCCCGCCCTGAGGACGGTGGGGGTCGACGCGGCGGGCCGGCCCGTAGCCCCGGTCCCCGAAGGCGCGGGATCGGGCGGGCCGGGCACGGGGGCCTACGTCATCTACACCTCCGGGTCGACCGGGACGCCCAAGGGCGTGGTGGTGGAGCACACCGGCCTCGCCGAGCGGGTCCGGTGGATGGCGGAGTACTACGGGCTCGGGCCGGGTGACAGGGTCGTGCAGTTCGCGTCCCTCGGCTTCGACACCCACGCCGAGGAGATCTACCCGGCCCTCGCCGCCAGGGCGACCGTGGTCATGCTGCCGGACGGCGGCGCGTCCCTGCCCGACCACCTGGCCGCGTCGGACGGGGTCACCGTGCTCGACCTGCCCACGGCCTACTGGCACCGCCTGGTGGACCTCGTCGACGAGATCCGGTGGCCGGCGTCGCTGCGCCTGGTGATCCTCGGCGGAGAGCAGGTGCACGCGGGCACCCAGGAGACGGTGCTCCTGATGGTGAGCAAGCGCAGCGGGGTGACCGAGGCGTTCTCGCGCGACAAGGTCATAGCCGGGGTGCGCCGTGCCT
>NZ_JBEZFH010000438.1:0-1601 GCF_040649355.1 Sphaerisporangium sp. NPDC049002
GACGTCGAGCCCGGCACGCCCGACCCGAACTTCGCCGAGGGCCGGATCCGCTCCATCAAGGACAACACGCTCTTCGTCCTCGGGCCGCACCGAGGCTCGCCGCCCAGGGGTAGTACAGGTAGACGAACGACGCGGGTACGCCGGTCACGCGCTTGTTGAGGAACAGCCGGACCGCCGGCGCCGCGATCGGGATCCACGGGGTCTGCTCCATGACCTTCGCCTGGAGGCTCGCGACGAGCTTGGCCCGCGCCGTGTCGTCCGACGCGGTGGCCGCCTGCTCGATGAGGCCCTGCGTCTCCGCGTCGTCGTAGCCGTTGAAGTTCTGCGATCCGCCCTTGGCCGCGATCGTGCGCAGGAAGGCGAGCGGGTCGGGGATGTCCATGTAGTTGGTCGTCATGAAGCCGTCGTAACCGGCGCGCGCCTTGGCGTCGGAGAAGAAGGCGCCGTACTGCGCGCTCGGCACCCCCTTGGGCTGGATGGTCAGGCCCAGCTCGCGCGCGGCGTTGGACATCTCCGACAGGATGTCGGCGTAGAACTGGCGCTCGCTCGGGTAGGCGATGGTGATCGGCGCGCTGCCGGGCGTGACTCCCGCCAGGGCCTTCTTCGCCTCGTCGAGGTTCTTCTTGGTGTCCGGCAGGGCGTCGTACGCGGGCCCGAACACGTCGTCGCCGTACGTCCACCCGCCCCGCGGCACGAGCGAGCGGGACGCCCGCGCGGTGCCGGCGAACACGGTCTGGGCGATCGCCTCGCG
Source organism: Sphaerisporangium sp. NPDC049002 (assembly GCF_040649355.1). Lineage (NCBI taxonomy): Bacteria > Bacillati > Actinomycetota > Actinomycetes > Streptosporangiales > Streptosporangiaceae > Sphaerisporangium > Sphaerisporangium sp. NPDC049002. The sequence continues at coordinate 752 of NZ_JBEZFH010000438.1, forward strand.
GTCGGTGGCGAACGCCAGCGCCCGGCGGACCGCGGGGTCGCCGAGCGGCCCGTTGCCGGTGCTGATGACGGCCACCATCTGCAGGGACCTGCCGAGGTACAGCTTGCCGTTCTGCGAGGCCGTGAGCCGGCCCACCGCCCCGACGGGAACGTCGTACGAGCCGTCGATGGCTCCGGTGTCGAGCGCGCTCGCGATCGCGCCGGGATCCACGATGAACTGCAGGTCGAGCCGCTTGGTCTTGGCCTTGCGCTGCGCGTCCCAATAGTCGTCGTTGCGCTCCAGAGAGATCTTGGAGCCCTTCTCCCACGAAGAGAGCTTGAAGGGCCCGGTACACATGACCGACCCCTCCGGCGTGCCGTACTTGGCGCCCGCCTTCTCGCGCTGATCGCGCTGGACCACCACGCCGACGGGCGTGACCATGTACGAGTTGATCGTCGCGTCCGCCTTCTTCAGCCGGATCGTGACCTGGTTGTCGCCGGTCTTGTCGATGGACGCGATGTTGCCCGTGATCTGGTCCGACGCCCAGTAGCTGCCCTCCTTGGGGTCGAGGTGGCGGCGGAGGCTGAACACCACGTCGTCGGCCGTCATGGGCCGGCCGTCCCAGAAGCGCACGCCCTGGCGCAGGGTGTACACCAGGGTCGTGGGATCGGGGGTCTCGACCTTCTCCGCCAGGTTCGGCTTGACCGAGTAGTCGGGGTCCAGGCGCATCAGGCCCTCGCACAGGTTCGCGACGACCGTGTTCTCGGGGTAGTTGAACGCCTTGATCGGATCGAGCGACGCGGGCTCGCCGAAGGGCAGGTTCCAGCTGGCCTTGTCCAGTTCCCCCTGGGCGGCGGGGGTCGCGACGAGG
>NZ_JBEZFH010000439.1:0-1582 GCF_040649355.1 Sphaerisporangium sp. NPDC049002
GGAAGCCGGTTGAGCTTGTCCTCGACGTCGGCGCGCAGCCGGTAGACGGTGCGCTGCGCCGGGGCAGGGCGGCCGTGATGGTGGCCAGCTCCTCCTCGGTGGGCCTGCGGTCGACGCCGAGCACCGGGGCCTTCGCCGGGGCGCCCGCCTCGGGCCGGTAGACCAGGCCGGACTCGAACAGGGCGAGGTCGCCGAATCCGCGGCCGACGTTGCGCACCAGGGTCTTGAGCAGCCCCGGCAGCAGCGTGGTGCGCATCAGCGGCTCGTCCTCGCTGATCGGGTTGGCCAGGCGTACGGCCCGGCGTCGCGCGTCGCCCTCGGGCAACTGGAGACCGTCGAGGTCGCGCACGCCCATGAACGGGTAGGCGAGCGTCTCGACGTAGCCGGCGGCGGCCAGCGCGCGGCCGACGCGGCGGCGCAGCCGCTGGGCCTCGGTGAGCCCGGCCCCCGCGGGAGCGGCGGGCAGCACCGAGGGCAGCTTCGCGTAGCCTTCGAGCCGGATGACCTCCTCGGCGAGGTCGTTCGGGTCGGTCAGGTCGGGGCGCCACGAGGGCGGCGTCACCGTGAGCAGCTCGGCCGGATCGGGCCGGCCTGGACTCTCCAGCACATCGGCGGGAACGGCCGGGGACGCCTCGGCGCCCTCGTGCCCGGGGACCGCGCTCTGGGCGACCACCGTGCATCCGACCTGCTCCAGGCGGCGGACGACCGTGTCGCGCCCGTAGGCGACGCCCGCCACCCGGTCGGGATGGTCGGCCGGGATGGTGATCGTCGCGGGCTCGGCGTCGACGTGGGCGTGGGTGACCCCGGCGTCCGCCGTGCCGCCGCCGAACGCGACCAGCAACTGGACCGCGCGCCACGAGGCGTACAGGGGCAGCTCGCGGTCGACGCCGCGCTCGAAGCGGCGCGACGCCTCGCTCACCAGGTTGTGTCGCCGCGACATGCGGGCCGTGCCGGTGGCCGAGAAGTGGGCCGCCTCGATCACCAGGTCGGTCGAGGTGCCGGAGATCTCGGTCTCCAGCCCGCCCATCGTGCCGGCCATCGAGATCGCGCCCGAGGAGTCGGTGATCAGAATGTCCTCGGGGTCGAGCTTGCGCACGACATGGTCGAGCGTCTCCAGCGTCTCGCCCGGCTCGGCCCTGCGGACCACGACGGGCCCCCTGAGCTTGGACCGGTCGAAGGCGTGCAGCGGCTGGCCCAGCTCGATCATCAGGTAGTTGGTGACGTCGACGGCCAGGGAGACCGGCCGCATGCCCGCGCGCGCCAGGCGCACCTGCATCCACATGGGCGTCTCGGCGGAGGGGTCGAACCCGGAGACCGTGCGCAGCACGAACCGGTCACAGGCCGAGGGGTCGGCGATCGACGCGGGGTGGGCCTCCTCGGTGAACGAGGGCGGCTCCACGTCGGCCGGGTCACGCCAGGGCACGCCGAAAGCGGTGGCGGCCTCGCGGGCGACGCCCCGGATCGACAGGGCGTACCCGCGGTCGGGGGCCGCGCGGCCTCCGGGCCCAGCGCGTCGTAGGACCAGGAGAACACGGCGCCGATGTCGAGGGCCGCGAGCCGGCCGCCCGGGTGACGCAGCTCC
>NZ_JBEZFH010000440.1:0-1559 GCF_040649355.1 Sphaerisporangium sp. NPDC049002
GGCAACCGCAGCCCGGTCTCACCGTTCAGCCGGTTACGCAGCTCCACGGCGGTCAGCGAGTCGAAGCCCAGCTCGTTGAAGGCCCGGTCCATGCCCACGCTCTCGACGCTGCCGTGCGCCAGGACGGCGGCCACGTGGGTGCGGACGGTGTCGGTGAGCAGCCGCCGGGCGTCGACCTCGCTCATGCCGGCCAGGCGCTCGACCAGCCCGGCCGACCCCGCGGCCCTCCCACCGGCGCTGGTGGCCGCGCGGCGCGGGGCGCGGACCAGGCCGCGGAGCATCGAGGGCAGCCCGCCCGCCTCCGCGCGGGCGCGCAACCCGGTCGTGTCCCACCTGGTGGCGACGACCAGCGGTTCCGGGCTGGTCATGGCCGCGTCGAACAGGTCGAGGCCCTGCTCGACGGTGAGCGGCGCGATGCCCGACCGTGCCATACGGGCGACGTCGGCCGAGGTCAGGGTGCCGGTCATGTCGGAGTCTGTGTCCCACAGACCCCAGGCCACCGACACCCCAGGGAGACCCAGGGCCCGCCGGTGCGCCGCGAGGACGTCCAGGAACACGTTGGCCGAGGCGTAGTTGGCCTGCCCCGGGTTGCCCAGCACGCCCGCCAGCGAGGAGAACATCACGAACGATTCGAGCGGCGACTCCCGCGTCAGCTCGTGCAGGTGCCAGGCGGCGTCCGCCTTGGGCGCGAACACCGTGTCCAGCCGCTCCGCCGACAGCCCCTCCACGGTCGCGTCGTCCAGCACCCCGGCCGTGTGGACCACCCCGGTCAGCGGGCGCTCCACCGGAATGGACGCCAGCAGCCCCGCCAGCGCGTCACGGTCGGACACGTCGCAGGCCGCCACCGTGACCCGCGCCCCGAGCCCCTCCAGCCCGGACACCAGCTCGCCCACGCCCGGCGCGTCCGGTCCACGGCGGGAGACCAGCAGCAGGTCCCGCACGCCGTGCCGTTCCACCAGCCGCCGCCCGACCAGGGCGCCCAGGGCTCCGGTGCCGCCGGTGACCAGCACGGTCCCGGAGCCGGCCTCGGACGGCCCGGCCGACGCCCCGGACGGACCGGCCGACGCCCCGGACGGACCGGCCGACGCCTCGGCCGTCCTGCGCGCCAGGCGAGGTGCCAGTACGGTGCCCTCGCGCGCGACCAGCTGTGACTCGCCCGAAGCGACGGCCGCGGCCACCAACTCCCACCCGGAGAAACCCTCGTCGGCGTCCAGCAGCACGAACAGTCCTGGGTGCTCCGCCTGCGCTGAACGCACCAGCCCCCACACCGACGCGGCGACGACCCCGGCCACCTCGGTGCCCGCATCCGGACCCGCCGCACCACGCGTGACCAGCACCAGGCGGGAACCCGCGAAACGCTCGTCTGCCACCCATCCCCGCACCAGACCCAGCACCCGGCCCGACGACTCCCGCACCGACCCCGGCACATCCACAGAACCTGCTTCGCACGAGACCACCACGAAGTCGGGCACCGGCTCCCCCGCCGCCACCGCCACCCCCAACGCGTCCACATCCGCGAACCCGGAGAGCCCCGCCACCGGCTCACCCAGGAAGACCCA
>NZ_JBEZFH010000441.1:0-1538 GCF_040649355.1 Sphaerisporangium sp. NPDC049002
GATGCCGCGCCCGTGCTCGGCGTCGCCTGCCGGGTACTGCTTGGGGATCGCCCCGAGCCCGAGGCTCCCGGCGGGTGAGCGCGTCGCCGGCCGCGCCTATCGCCAGGCCGAGGACGATCATGACGACGTAGCTGTAGATCTCGTAGCCGTCGGGGGCGAGGAACCGGAGGAAACCCATGAACCGGATCCAGCCGAACCACTCGTGCAGGAGGCCGCTCACCCCGCCGACGACAAGGACGAAGCACAGCAGACCCGACAGGGCCGCCAGGGGGGACTTGGGGTTGGTGGAGGTCATGGTTCTTCACGGTAGGCGGGCGATGCCGGGCCCGGGATCGGGCTTAGGACGGGCGCGCGATGACCGAAGTCTGCCGCCGGCGGCCGCGGGTCGTACTTAAGTATCCGGTCGCGGCACGGACGCCCGGTCGCGGGCGGGCGTGCGTAGATTACCGGTCATGCGCCGCATCGACCGCACCCGCCGGGACTGGGCCGCCGACCTGGGATTGTTCCTCTTCGCCGCCTGCTTCGCCGCCGTCAGTTCGCAGTCCGTGCCGGTCGCGGCGGATATCGATCCCGTGTGGCGGGCCGCTGATCAGGTGGTCGGAGGGCTGGGGTGCGCGGCGGTGCTGCTGCGGCGGCGCCATCCGGTGGCGCTGGCGGTGGCTCTGCTGCTGGCGGGCACCCAGGCGCACTATCTGACCGGTCCGGCGATGGTGGCGGTGTTCACGGTGGCCGCGACCCGGCCGGGGCGGGTCACGGCGTGGGTGGCGGCGCTGGCCTTCGCCCCGCTTCCCGCCTTCCTGTGGCGGCTGCCTGAGCTGCCCGGGGACCGGACCGGCTCGGCGCTGACGTACTTCGCGCTGATCGCCGGGGCCATCGGCTGGGGGCTGTTCCGGCGGTCCCGGCAGCAGCTGATCGCTTCGCTGCGGGAGCGCGCGGAACTGGCCGAAGCGGACGCCGAGCTGCGAGCCGAGCGGGCCCGGCGAGAGGCCCGGGAGGAGATCGCCCGCGAGATGCACGATGTGCTCGGGCACCGGCTGTCGCTGATGAGCGTGCACGCCGGGGCTCTGGAGTTCAATTCGGGCGCGCCCCGGGCGGAGATCGCGCGCGCCGCCGGGGTGATCCGGGAGAGCGCCCACCTGGCCCTGCGCGACCTACGCGAGGTGATCGGCGTGCTTCACGCGGGGCCGGCGGGCGAGCGGCCGCAACCGGAACTGGCGGACCTGGGCCGGCTGGTGGCGGAGGTACGGGCGGCGGGCGGCCGGGTCGAGCTCACCGGACCGCCGGACGGCCCGGCGCCGCCACCCGTGGTGGGGCGGACGGCGTACCGGATCGTGCAGGAGGCGCTGACCAACGCGCGCAAGCACGCGCCCGGCGCGGCGGTCGCGGTACGGGTGACCGGGGGCCCCGCCGACAGGCTGACGGTCGAGATCCGCAACGCGCCGCCGCCCGTACCGGACGACAAACTTACGTGGTGGGGGTGTGGCGCGCAGGCGAGATCGGTGAGGCGCGGGAGATGGCCGCTACATGGTATGAGGTGA
>NZ_JBEZFH010000442.1:0-1531 GCF_040649355.1 Sphaerisporangium sp. NPDC049002
GGCGGACGGCGTCCCTATCGGTCCGCGGTCAAGGGGCTGTGGGGCGGCCATCAGTGCTCGAAGATCTACGGACGACTCGATTGCAGACCGGGGCCGCCGCCTGGGCGCGCGACACCCTGCTGCGCGCGATCCCGGCCCGCCTGGCCACCCGGCAGCTCGCCGCCATCTGGCACGCCTAGTGCGGCCCTCGGGCATTCCAGGGCGGATCTTTCTCAGTCGTCGAGCAGCCGCCAGGGGGTGAGGGCGAGCCGTACGGCCACTTGCGCGGTCACCACGGTGGTCACCGGCGTGGGGGCAGCAGCGGGGCGCCCAGACGGGGACGGTCGGCGGGGTTGGGGGTGTGCGCGGGATACTGCGCCAGCCGTTCCAGGGCCAGGTCGATCGCCCGCTCAAGCTGGGTGTCGATCCCCCGCGCGTAGTCCTGCGGAGTGATGTCGACCTCGATGTCCGGATCGGTGCCGTAGTTCTCCACCCGCCACCCGACGTCGTCGAAGGTGAAGGAGAACTCCGGCTGGGTGGTCACCGTGCCGTCGGCCAGCCGGTGGCGCGGCCAGATGCCGATCACCCCGCCCCACGTGCGCTTGCCGATCAGCGGCCCGAGCCCGAGCAGCTTGAAGGTGTGGCTGAAGATGTCGCCGTCGGAACCGGCCCACTCGTTGGTGATCGCCACCAGCGCGCCGCGCGGCGACTCGGCGGGATAGGGCTCGGGCACACCCCAGCGCGGGAAGTCGTAGCCGATGCGCCGCCGGGCGAGCTTCTGCAGCAGCAGCCCCGAGACGTGGCCGCCGCCGTTGAAGCGGACGTCCACGACCAGCCCCTCCCGGTCGTACTCGGCGAGGAACCCCCGGTGGAACTCGGCGTAGCCGTCGGGGCCCATATCGGGGATGTGGATGTAGCCGATCTTGCCGCCGGTGCGTTCGTGGGTGCGCGCGCGGTTGGCCTCCACCCAGTCGCGGTAGCGGCCCGGCTCCTCGTCCGACAGGGCCTTGACCGTCACCGTCCTGGCCGGCCCGTCTCCGCGCCTTATGGTCAGCTCGACCTCCTGGCCGGCCTGGTTGACCAGGAGCCTGGCCGGGCCCGCCACCGCCCCGGCGGGCTGGCCGTTGATGGCCACCACCGCGTCGCCCGGCCGTACGTCCAGTCCCGGACGGTTGAGCGGGGAAGTGGCGTCGGGGTCCCAGGGGTCACCGGCGACGATGCGTGCGATCGTGTGGACGCCGTCGGCGTAGGACCAGTCGACGCCCAGCTTGCCCTGCCAGTACTGGGGCCGGGTGCGGTACTCGCCGCCGCTCTCGTAGGCGTGGGAGGTGCCGAGCTCGCCCAGCAGCTCCCACAGCAGGTCGGAGAACTCGCCCCGGGTGCCCACCCGGTCGACCAGGGGGAGGTAGCGCTCGTAGACGCCCTCCCAGTCGATGCCGGCCATGTCCTGCACCCAGACCGGGCGGGCCACCCGCCGGGCACGAGCGGCGAGCCGTCGGAGGGCTTGCTCAGCACCTCGGCGATCTCGTCGCGCATCGCGGCCCGCGCCGTG
>NZ_JBEZFH010000443.1:0-1519 GCF_040649355.1 Sphaerisporangium sp. NPDC049002
ACCGGCCTGAGGAGGGGCCGGTCACCACGCCGGGTCGTGCGATGTCGTGCTTCGTAGTCAAGTCGGAACCGTCGCTACTTTTGCGCCGAGATCTCGGTGGCGAGACGCGTGTACTTGGTGGAGTCCTGGCCCAGGTCGATGATCGACTCGCCCTTCAGCAGCTCCGCCGGGGTCATCTGCAGCGGCGTGTTCTGCTGCAGGAGCTTCTTGTCCTTCTGGGCCACGACGTCCATGGCCGCCTTGTTGGGCACCTTGTAGAGGATGTTCTCCGCCACCCAGCTGTGGACGGCCGGGTCGAGGATGTAGTTGATGAACGCGTGCGCCGCCTCCTTGTTCTTGGAGGACTTCATGATCACCATGGTGTCCGACCAGAGGTCGCTACCTTCCTTCGGCACCACGAACTTGATCTTCGGGTTGGTGGTCGGGCACCAGCCGTCCCACGCCTCCACCATCGCGGCCTCACCCTTGTCGAGCTTGGCGCCGAACGTGACGTCGTCGTAGAGCATGCCCCACTGCTTGGCCTTGACCAGCAGGTCCTTGGCCTCGCCGAGCTGCTTGTCGTCGGTGGTGTTGATGGAGTAGTTCAGGTACTTCAGCGCGGGCAGGGCGAGCCACCGCTCGGTGGTCATCATGGTGACCTTGCCCTTGAGCTCCGCCGGCGGGTTCAGGATGTCGTTCCAGCTGGTCGGCGGGGTCTTCACCAGGTCGCTGCGGTAGCAGATGCCCGTCGTGCCCCAGGTGTAGGGCACCGAGAACTTGTTGCCCTTGTCGAAGGACAGCTGCGACGCCTCGGGGTACAGGTTGGCGAGGTTCGGGATGAGCTCCGGGTGGAGCGGTTCGAGCAGCCCCTGCTCGTTCAGCGCCTGCGCGTACTGGCCCGAGACGAATCCCACGTCGACGCCGCTGTCGGCGTTGGTGGCCAGCTTGGCCATCGCCGCCTCGTTGGTGTCGTGAAGGGCGATCTTCACGTCGACGCCGAGCTTCTCTTTGACCTTGGCGGGAAGGTCCTTCGGGCTGTAGTCCGGCCAGATCGACACGGTGAGCGACTGCTTGCTCAGGTCGGCGTTGGGGTTCAGCTGGTCGGCCGTCGCGTTCGGCGCCGTACCGTCGGCGCTGGTCGTGCTGCCACCACACGCGGACAGGGCGAGCGCAAGACCGGCGGCGACGGCGGCAGCCGGAAGACGACGGGTGTACCGGGTTCGGGACACGGCCGCTACTCCTTAGGTTCTGAAGGTTCTGTGGTACGAGAAAGACCGCAGTGCCTGACCTTCGCACGGCAGACCAAAGCAGGAGTGTTGCAGCCCATATCAACATGAGCAAGACTTTCCCGGACATTGTTAGCTCGTAGTTTGGTTGTTGAGTTGAATCTGAGTTCAACAGATCCAGATGGGGTCGCGACTCGCGGGTGGCCACCCGTCGCCGGTGACGGCGCGACCGCGCGACTCGTCGCGGCGCTGTCGCGAAACACGCGCCCGCCGGGGGACTATACGGTCCTCCGGTTCCACCCGCTGCCTCCGAT
>NZ_JBEZFH010000444.1:0-1509 GCF_040649355.1 Sphaerisporangium sp. NPDC049002
GCCATTCGAGGTCCTCGTCGCGCGTGTCGTTGATGAGCCCGCCGTAGTTGTTGTAGGCGCCCGGTGTCGCCCACCCCAGGGCGGCGGCGGCGGCCCGAGCGTCACCGCACGGGCCTTCGGCGGCCACCAGCCGATCGAAGACCTTGTCGATGTCGTCCATCAGGGCCCGGGACACATGCTCTGGAGAGCGGTGGACCACGATCTCTTCCACGGTGCGGACATCGCAGCGGAGCGCGTCGGCCAGGTCCTGCAGCGGCCAGCCGTCGGCGTGCAGGCTGCCGAGCCGGGAGGCGGCGATGTGGACCGGGATGCGCGCCGCCGTGCGGCGCAGGAGTTCGGGGGTGATGAGCAAGATGGCCTCCCCCAACTCGGCGGGAGGGGCGATTTCGTTGTCGTAGATGTCGTCGAGGATGCGGGTGGTGGTGCCGGCTGCCTCGGCGATGACCTGCATCGACCAGCGGTGCTGTCGGCATTGTGCGATGCGGTTGCGTACGACATCGATGGACGGCGGCTTGCGTTTGCTCATGGTGGGCTCCTTGTCTCAGCGCGGTCGCTCGTCGCGCTTGGGGTGGGTTACGGGGCGTCGATCGGGCCGTTCATCAGGCGGTCGTGCTCCTGGAGGAGTTCGTCGATGTGATCCACGTAGCGTGCCATCGACCGGAGCAACGCCTTGCGGACCTGGCGCGTCTGCCGCAGGCTGTAGCCGTGCCAGCCGTCCTCCTGGCGGATGGGGTGCCACACGCGGTCGCCTACGCAGATGCTCGGCAGGTTCAACCAGGCGCCGATGCGCCGGCGGACCAGGCTGGGCGTCTCTCGTTCGGCTCGGGCGATCTGGACGTCCAGGACGTCGTACAGCGCGATCTCTTCCATAGCTCCACCTTTTGACAGGCCCAGGTCGCTCCTCCGGGCACGCCGCCCATACTACGGGCACTTAGCACGGTTGTCAGCGATCAATCTGTACCGGGATAGGGAGGGGGAGTCGCCGCTTGAGCGGCACCTGCGCGCTCAACACCTGGGTCACTGCAGGCGGCCACCACCTGCGCGGTAGGTCCGAGGCTTGGCGCCGCGTTGCCGCGAGACACGGGTGGCAAGCGAGTCGTCGATCCCCGCTTCGCTGGCGATGTCGGCCATCTTGATGCCGGGGCGGGCTTTGACGATCGCGGCGATGATGTCGTTCCTGAACGTGACCAGGATGCTGGTGAACTCTCGGCTGGCGTTCCGCCCGGACTTGATTACCCGCAACGCCTCGAAGGCCGCGTCGATGACTCGGTCGTCCTCGCCGGCGACCTCGATCTGCTGAAGCAGGCCCAGTTGGTTCTTCAGCGCGTGCAGCGCAGCCATCAGTTGATCGATTTGCTCAGGGGAGATTTCTTTCGATGCGCCGGGCTCAGAGAGCACACGACCTCCTGGTGCAGGCGAGACCGACGGCGTCTTCTGGGTGACCGGCCAGGGAGGTCCGCCGGTGGCCACGCTGGGCGCGCCCCGGTACGACCTGCTGCGCTCGCTCGC
>NZ_JBEZFH010000445.1:0-1508 GCF_040649355.1 Sphaerisporangium sp. NPDC049002
GGCAACCGCAGCCCGGTCTCACCGTTCAGCCGGTTACGCAGCTCCACGGCGGTCAGCGAGTCGAAGCCCAGCTCGTTGAAGGCCCGGTCCATGCCGATGTTCTTGGCGTTGCCGTGCGCCAGGACGGCGGCCACGTGCGACCGCACCAGTTCGGCCAGGTGCCCTCGCGCCTCCGCCTCGGCCATCGCGCCCAGGCGCTCCGCCAGCCCGGACGAGCCCGCGGTGCGGCCCCCCGCGCTGGTGGCGGCCCGGCGCGGCGTACGGACCAGGCCGCGGAGCACGGAGGGCAGCCCGCCCGCCTCGGCGCGGGCGCGCAGCCCGGTGGCGTCCCAGCCGCTGGCGACGACCAGCGGTTCCGGGCTGGTCATGGCCGCGTCGAACAGGTCGAGGCCCTGCTCGGCGGTCAGCGGCGCGACCCCCGCGCGGGCGAGGCGTGCCGTGTCCGCCGAGGTCAGGGTGCCGGTCATGTCGGAGTCTGTGTCCCATAGCCCCCAGGCCACCGACACCCCGGGGAGACCCAGGGCCCGCCGGTGCGCCGCGAGGACGTCCAGGAACACGTTGGCCGAGGCGTAGTTGGCCTGCCCCGGGTTGCCCAGCACCCCCGCCAGCGAGGAGAACACCACGAACGCCGCCAGCGGGGCATCTCGCGTCAGCTCGTGCAGGTGCCAGGCGGCGTCCGCCTTGGGCGCGAACACCGTGTCCAGCCGCTCCGCCGACAGCCCCTCCACGGTCGCGTCGTCCAGCACCCCGGCCGTGTGGACCACCCCGGTCACGCGCGGGAGAACCGGGCCCAGCACCCCCGCCAGCGCGTCACGGTCGGACACGTCGCAGGCCGCCACCGTGACCCGCGCGCCGAGGCCCTCCAGCCCCGCGACCAGCTCAGCGGCACCCGGCGCGTCCGGCCCCCGGCGGGAGACCAGCAGCAGGTCCCGCACGCCGTGCCGTTCCACCAGCCGCCGCGCGACCAGGCTGCCCAGCCCGCCCGTGCCCCCGGTGACCAGCACCGTCCCCGAAGCCGGTTCACCGGGTACGGTCGCGGCGACCTCCCGTCGCGCCAGGCGGGGCACCGACACTCCTCCGTCCCGCGCGACCAGCTGTGACTCGCCCGAAGCGACGGCCGCCGCGACCAGCCCCCACCCGGAGAAGCCCTCGTCGGCGTCCAGCAGCACGAACGACCCCGGATGCTCCGCCTGCGCTGAACGCACGAGCCCCCACACCGACCCGGCGACGACCCCGGCGACCTCGGTGCCCGCATCCGGACCCGCCGCACCACGCGTGACCAGCACCAGACGGGAACCCGCGAAACGCTCGTCGGCCACCCACCCCCGCACCAGACCCAGCACCCGGCCCGACGACTCCCGCACCGACCCCGGCACATCCACAGAACCAGCCGCACACGAGACCACCACGAAATCGGGCACCGGCTCCCCCGCCGCCACCGCCACCCCCAACGCGTCCACATCCGCGAACCCGGAGAGCCCCGCCACCGGCTCACCCAGGAAGACCCA
>NZ_JBEZFH010000446.1:0-1494 GCF_040649355.1 Sphaerisporangium sp. NPDC049002
CAGGGCCCCGGCGAGTTTGTGATTTGGTCAGCTTGATTCCCTCACTTCCATCTTGAACAGATTGAGGGTGCGTCGGTGGCTGTAGACGTGGTGGCGCCGGCCGTGGGCGATGTTGACGTGGCCCGCGTGACGCAGGGCGCCGATGGCGAGGTTGCGGAAGGAGGCCAGGGCGCGGGGAATGGTCCCGGTTCGGGCCTGGCCGGCGTCCTCGTGGAAGGTCACGTCGCGGACGTGGTGGGTACCATTCTCGATGGCGTTCCAGTGACCACGCACGTAGGCGGCGATCTGTGCTGCCTGGGCCTGTTCGGCGGTCAGATCGGTGATGCCGTAGACCACTTCCTTGCTGCGACGCTGCCCGTCCAGGCCGCCGCGATAGCGCAGGATGCGGAACACCTGAGCGGCGTACGGGAAGTCAAGGCCCTGTGCCGGGGCCACGCGGGTGATCCGTTGTTCGGTACGGCCGTGCCCACGATCGTGCTCGATGTGGGTGGCGCCGGTGAACGCCGCATCGGTGCCGGTCAACGCCTTGAACACGGCGGCGTGCAGGGTGGGCTGATTGGCTTTGACGATCAGGACGTAGTGGCCGTGATGGTTTGCGACCAGGCAGCGGGCGGAGCTGCGCTGGGTATGCAACGCGTCCGCGGTGATGACGGCCCCGACCAGTTCCCCGGGGTTCACCTGGTCCAGCAGCCCGTCCAGGGCGGCGATCTCGCTGGTCTTGGCGGGGATCTGACGTTGGGCACGCACCGTGGCGTCGGCGTGGGCGGCCAGGCCGAGCAGATGGACCCGGCCGTCCTCGCCACGGCGGGCGCCCCTGAGCGTCTTACCGTCAGCGGCGTATCCCCTCAGCAGCCCCGAGACGAGCGCATCCTGGCGCCTGGCGACACGCCGCGCCTCCCGCTCGGTTCGCCGATCGGGCCAGGCCGGGATCGGGCCGCGGTCCTGCGGCCTTCCTGTGGCAAGATCGCCCAGGAAGCCACCGATCTGCCGGTCGAGCTGTTCGCCGTCGAGGTCGGCCAGGACCCGGCGCATCGTCCGCTCGCTGGGCGGCTGGTGCAACCCGGTCAGCGGATTGCGCCACACCAGCAGGTCAGCCAGGACCGGCTGGGGCGCGTTGTCGGCCCATTGCTCGATCGCGGTCAGCGAGTCACCGCCAACGGCCACGGTCGCACACGCGATCAACGCCAGGACCGATGCCAGCGAATGCCGTCGTCCACGCCGCGACCGCGGATCGGAAACCATCGCGAACCGATCCATAAGACTCAGCCGACTCGCCGAATCCAGAACCGATTGCTCAAGCTGCTCGCGGTCGGCAGCGCTGATCAGCGATGATGGCACGACAGGCACGGTTTCCTCTTCAGATCAGGTGGCCTCAGATACCTCTGATCTTCGGGAACCGTGCCTTTCCATCTGTGGCGGCTTGGCATTTCCTTACCTGCGTAGCCGTATGTTTATGAACGAACCCCATCAAAACCTCAACTCGCCGGGGCCCTG
>NZ_JBEZFH010000447.1:0-1457 GCF_040649355.1 Sphaerisporangium sp. NPDC049002
GCGCAGCGGGGCAGCCGTCGTTCCGCGACATCCGCCGGCACGGGCCTGGTGTCCGCTGCCCAGGAGAGCTGGAACAGATTCGAGCTGACATCGGAGACCCCGGCAGGAGCACTGTTCAGCGTGCCTGTGTCGCTGGAGCGGAGGGTGAGGGCGTCGATGGTGATGACGGGCCCGTCCGCGGGATCCGTGGCGGTGAGGCTGAAGGTGTCGGCGTCGATCGTGGTGACGCGTACCCGCAGCGTGGTGGCGTCGGTCGCGTGCAGCGTGATCCCCGACAACGCGAACGGCAGCCGCACGCTGCCGCCACCGGTGCCGGTGTCGCTGCTGGTATCGGCGGTGGTGAGCAGGAGGAGGGGGTGAAGTGCCGCGTCCAGGAGGGCGGGATGGATGCCGTGACCCCGGCCGTCCAGGCTTTCGGGGAGCCGGACCTCGGCATAGAGGTCATCACCCTGACGCCAGATCGCGTTCACGGCCTGGAAGGCGGGACCGTACTGGTAACCACAGGTGGCCAGCCGCTCATACAGACCGTCCACCTCAACAGCGTGCGCGCCCGGCGGCGGCCACGAACCCCAGTCCGCCACCGCGGACGAAGCACCCGGCACCGGGGACAGGTGCCCGCTCGCGTGCGACGTCCAGGTCTCCTGCACGCCCCCGCCCGCACTGTACGGACGCGAATGAACACTGAACGCGCACCGGTTGTCCCGCGGTGCCCCGACGATGACCTGAAGGTCCACCGCCGCGTCGGCGTCCAGCACCAACGGCGCCTGTAGCACCAGTTCATCGACCACCTGATGACCGGCGTGATCACCGGCCCGCAGCACCAGATCCACGAACGCGGTACCCGGCACCAGCACCCTGCCCGCCACGGCATGATCGGCGAGCCAGGGATGTTCCCGCAGCGAAAGCCGCCCCGTCAACACCACCTGACCCTGGTCGGCCAGTTCGGCCACCGCGCCCACCAACGGATGGTCCGAAACCCCGAGGCCCGCCGCCGACACATCCGCTCCCACCGTCGAGGTGAGCCAGTACCGCTGGTGCTGGAAGGGGTAGGTCGGTAGTTCGGGCCGCTTGGTGACCGGCGGGTCGGGATACAACGCCTCCCAGTCGGGGCTGAGTCCGTGGACGTGCAACGTCGCCAGCGCGGTGCCCAGCGCCGCTACCTCCGGGCGGTCCTTACGCAGGCTTCCCACGGCCACCGCGGGAGCGTCATTCGCCTCAACCCGGGGCTGGAACGCCGGAACCAGAATCGGATGCGGACTCACCTCGACAAAGGTGCGGTGATCCTGACCCAGCAGGCTCACCACCGTCTCATCGAACCGCACCGTGCTCCGCAGGTTCCGATACCAGTACCCCGCGTCCAACCCGCAGGTGTCCAACGGCACCCCGAACGGCTCACCCTCCACCGTCGAATAGAACGGCACCTCAGCCTCCCGCGGGGTAATCCCCGCCAGAGCCTG
>NZ_JBEZFH010000448.1:0-1453 GCF_040649355.1 Sphaerisporangium sp. NPDC049002
ACGGGGGTCGAACCAGAAGCTCAGCACCGGGCGGTCCCTGCGTGCCAGGTAGCCGTCACGTCCTCGGCGACGGGGATCGCCTCGGCCAGCGCCTGCCCGCCGTGCGAGAGCGAGGCGGAGTTCGCGACATTACCGACGGCCAGCTCGGTCTCCAGGGGAACCGGCCGGCGCAGGGTCACCTCCAGCGCATGCGACCCGTCAAGCGTGCCCGAGAGGGTGCCGGCGAGCGCGCCCGCGATCCAGCCTCCGTTGGCGGTGCCCTCGGGCCCGCGAAAGCGAGCCGGAACGGTGAGCACGGTACGCAGGCCAGCCGAAGTCGTCATGCTGAAGCACCCCCCATGCTGCTCCACATCAAGGAGCGACACTTAGTAAATTTTGTGAGATACCGTCACATTTTATCCGCACGCTCCACTGTCATGGCATCAGGCCCCGGTGTCGGACCCGTTAGCCAGGGGTAACGGCGGCGTGACGAGTACGCCCCCACCGCCCGACCCACCGCTGGACAAGGCACAGCGGATCCTCGGCGAGGGCGGCACGAACCTCCCAACCGCCGAGCCCGGCGCACCATTCCCCAGGTCGCCACCCAGGAGTTCGGTACGCCGGACCCGACGACCACGGCCCGCTGGCTCACGGGCATCGAGTATGGTCAGCAGGGCTACTGCCGGGGCCACCCGGCCGCACAAGCGCGCTCCGTCGCCCCGCTGAGATCGCCGACGCTTACTTGATGCTCTCGCACGGTAGCCCGATGCGCTGACCGTGGTCCCAACCCGAGACGCAGTACTTCCCGACGACGGCGGGGATGCCAGTCCACACCTGGTTGGGCTCGAACGCGCCGTTGGTCCACGTCTGGGTAGAGCCGTGCCGGTACAGCCCGTTGGGGCCGGTGAGATCGAAGTTTCCGTAGAAGGAGCCGTGCTGGGGGTACGCCTCGACGTACACCGTGCCGTTCTTGGGGGTGGAGAGGTACATGCAGACGTTTCCGTTGCAGCCGAGGGCATCCGCCTGCGACGCGGTGGCGCCCGTGAGAAGCGCCCCGGAGGCAAGGGTGGTGGCCACCGCGATCATTCCGAGTTTCGAGCCGAGTACGCGCATGTTCGGTTCCCTTCCAGGTGTGAGCCCCACTTTTGATGGCCCGGCCCAACAGGACCGGTGAGGCCCCTCAAGGAAACCGTCCGCGACGGTCCGAGCGGCAGGCGCTCGACCGGCGGTTGTCCGGCGGTTGACCCGCGGCGGCCCGGACATGATCGCGTACCGCGGCCCGGCGGGAAGGGGATCGCCGGTCGGCGACGTGCCGCGTCGCCACCGAATGCCGGCCCGGCGGCCCGCGGGCGGCCCGGGGCTCGCGACGGCGGGGGGGGGGGGGCGGGGCGCCGCCCCCCGCCCCCCCCCCCCGCGCGGGGCGCAGGCCCCCCCCGCCCCGGCCGCCGCCCCGCGCGGGGGGGGGCGGGGCGGG
>NZ_JBEZFH010000449.1:0-1451 GCF_040649355.1 Sphaerisporangium sp. NPDC049002
GACCTCTGGTGACGGGCGCCCCAGAACACGGGCTCCTTATGCAGGCGCGACTCGGGCGCGACGTAGGCCTCGATCCCCAGGATCGGCTTGACCCCGGCCTTGGTCGCCGCCTTGTAGAAGTCGTAGGCGCCGAACATGTTCCCGTGGTCGGTCATCCCCAGCGCAGGCATGCCGAGCTGGGCAGCCGCCTGGGTCAACGGCCCCAGCCGGGCCGCGCCGTCCAGCATCGAGTACTCGGTGTGGACGTGCTGGTGCGCAAAGCTCATGGGTCCTCCTGGTGGTCCCGGGCCGCTCGTTCCGAGACAGGGTCGAATGCGTCACCCCTTAGGGTCGACCTCGGCGAGAGCGGCCTGCACCTGCAGGTCGCTCTCGCGTTCGGCGAGGGCGGGGTCAGCCAGCGGTTACGGCGCGGCCATCGGAGTCGTCGGCGACGGAGAGCAGCAGGTCGCACGCCTCCCTCTCCAGGCCGGCCCGAATCATGGCTCGGGCCTGAATCTTGGCCTTGCGCAGGCTGTAGGGGTAGGCGTTGTTCAGCCAGAACACCAACGCGGGCTGGGTGCGCTCCTGCCACTCCACGTGGCCGGCGTGCTTGAATCCCCGCTCAATGGCCAGCTCCGTACGCTGCCCAGGCTTCAGGCGCATGTAGAAGGCGGTGTTGAGTTCGATCAGGTCCCGGCGCGCCAGCTCAAAAGCGCCCTGGTGGGTGGGCGGGTGAGTCTCGTTCGCGGCGGCCTGCTCCAGGTAGAGCCGGGCGGCCTCGGTGAGCAGGTGGACGGTACTGGCGACGCTGGTCCCGTCGAGAGACTCAAGGAGCCGCTCCAGGTGGTCGACGTATTCGCTGGCGCGGCATACAGCAGCGTCGCCGGTGACGAACTGCTCAATCGGAATGGTGGTCATACGTACCTCCAGGCTGGTCGGGGTCGCTCGCTCCGATGCATCCATACTACATGCACTTAGGGCTGTGGACCAGCCCCCTACGATCGCGGGGACTGGTCCACAGGGCGTTCTACCTTCGGTTTTACCGTTCACGGCCAGCGCGGCGGGGGTGGCTGTGGCGCTTCCATGGCATCTCCTCTCGGCCGGGTCGCTCGTCCCGCCGTACTGATACTGCCTCTACTTAGGGCTACATGCTGCCCCAGGACGCAGCGGCCACCGTGTCGATGAGGTCGAGATCCTCCAGGGCGCAGGTGACGACGCCGGCGGCGACGTACCACTGCACCCACACCGGCTCCATACCCGGGTTGGCCTCGAACTCCGCCGTGCTGATCGAGCCGCGGGCGTAGGCCACCGTCCGGTCGGCCAGCTCCTGCAGCTGCGCGGCGGTGAGCCACCGCACGTCGCGGGTCTCCCTGGTGCTCGGGTTCAGGTCGCCGCGATCTCGCGATCCTCCAGCTCCTTGACCAGCGACGCCTCGGTGAAGCGGGACGGCGGGCGGGTCGAGTGGCCCTCGG
>NZ_JBEZFH010000450.1:0-1420 GCF_040649355.1 Sphaerisporangium sp. NPDC049002
GGTTGCGTCCACGGGGGTGGTGTACGAGTTTCCGCTGGTAGTCAGCGTGGCGTCGTGAAATGAAGACGGCCATCACGTGATCCTTCAGGTTGCTACACCAAGATCGAAGGAGAACAGGTGATGGCCGTGAACGACAGTGTGGACCCTGTGAGCTGGCTGGCGAAGCAGATGGAGACCCAGGATCGGGATCTGTTGCGATCCATGGTGCAGACCATGGCCGAGACGTTGATGTCGGCCGAGGCCGACGGGTTGTGCGGTGCTGGATACGGCGAACGCAGCAGCGAGCGGACCAACCGGCGCAACGGCTACCGCACCCGCGAGTGGGACACCCGCGCCGGGACCGTGGAGCTTGCCATTCCCAAGCTGCGCTCGGGCTCCTACTTTCCTGACTGGCTGCTGGAGCGGCGGCGCCGGGCCGAGCAGGCGCTGGTCAGCGTGGTAGCCACCTCCTATCTGCTGGGCGTCTCCACCCGGCGGGTGGACAAGCTGGTGGAGCAACTGGGCATCAAGCACATCTCCAAAAGCCAGGTCTCGGAGATGGCCAAGGTGCTGGACGATCAGGTGGAGGCGTTCCGTACCCGGGCCTTGGACGCCGGCCCGTATGCGTTCGTGTGGCTGGACGCCCTCACCCAGAAGGTCCGCGAGGGCGGGCGGATCATTAACGTGCACGTGCTGGTCGCCACGGCGGTCAACGCCGACGGACGCCGCGAGATTCTTGGCGTGGAGGTCACCTCGGCTGAAGACGGCGCCGGCTGGCTGGGGTTTCTTCGCAGCCTGGTCGCCCGCGGCCTTTCCGGCGTGCAGCTGGTGATCTCCGATGCGCACACCGGGCTGGTGGCCGCGGTCGCCGCCGCGTTGCCGGGTGCGTGCTGGCAAAGGTGCCGGACCCATTACCTGCGCAACCTGTTGACCTGCGTCCCGAAGTCCGCCCAGCCGTGGGTGGCCACCTTGGTGCGCACCATCTTCGACCAGCCCACCGCCGAGCAGGTTCGCACCCAGCACGGCTGGGTGATCGACGCCCTGTCGGCCAAATACCCCGCCGCGTGCGATCACCTGGACTCCGCTCGCGACGAACTGCTCGCCTTCGCCGCCTTTCCCCGCGAAATCTGGAAGCAGATCTGGTCGAATAATCCCCAGGAACGGCTGAACAAAGAAATCCGCCGCCGCACCGACGTCGTCGGCATCTTCCCCGACCGCACCTCGATCATCCGCCTGATCGGCGCGGTACTGGCCGAGCAGACCGACGAATGGACCGAAGCCCGCCGCTACATGGGCCTGGACGTGCTGGCCAAGACCAGACTCCGACTCATCTCTGGCGACACACCCCAGCAAAACCCGAAGCCGCAGACACTAACCGCTTAACCTGCAGAAACAGGATCACGCAGAGATCAACTCATACACCACTCCGCTGGACGTGACC
>NZ_JBEZFH010000451.1:0-1417 GCF_040649355.1 Sphaerisporangium sp. NPDC049002
TTCGACCCATTGGCGTTGGTACGCTCACCGATCGCCAGATACGAGGTGTCCTGACGGAACGGCACATGCTGGTACAACGACGCCGCACCCGCCTCCGGACGGGGGCGGCGCTCGGCCTGCTCACGGCCACGGACCCGCTCGACCACCCGGCGCAGATGCTCGGGGGTGGTGCCGCAGCACCCGCCGACCAGCGCCAGCCCGTACTCACGGGTGAAGCCGTCGTGCGCTGCGGCCAGTTCCTCCGGGGCCAGCGGGTAGTAGGCGCCGTCGGCGGTCAGCACCGGCAGGCCCGCGTTGGGCATGCACGACAGCCGCGCGCGGCTGTGCCTGGCGAGGTAGCGCAGGTGCTCGCTCATCTCGGCCGGGCCGGTCGCGCAGTTGAGCCCGATCACGTCGACCCCGAGGGGCTCGATGGCGGTCAGCGCGGCGCCGATCTCCGAGCCCAGCAGCATCGCGCCGTTGGACTCGATCGTCACCTGCGCGATGATCGGCACGTCACGCCCGGCCGCCTCGATCGCGCGCCGTGCCCCGACGACCGCCGCCTTGACCTGCAGCAGGTCCTGGCAGGTCTCGATGATCAGCGCGTCGGCGCCCCCGGCGATCAGACCGGCGGCGTTGTCACGGTAGGCGTCGCGCAGCCTCTCGTACGGAAGGTGCCCGAGAGTGGGGAGCTTGGTTCCCGGACCCATCGAACCCAGCACGAACCTGGGCCGCTCGCCGGTCGACCAGTGGTCGGCCCGTTCACGGGCCAGCCGGGCGCCCGCTTCGGAGAACTCGTAGACGCGGCCGGGGATGTCGTACTCCCCCAGGGCGGCGAGGTTGGCGCCGAAGGTGTTGGTCTCCACGCAGTCGACGCCCACCTCGAAGTAGGCGTCGTGCACGCCCCGAACGATGTCGGGGCGGGTCACGTTGAGCACCTCGTTGCAGCCCTCGTGGCCCTCGAAGTCGGCGAGGGACGGGTCGAAGGCCTGCAGCATCGTCCCCATGGCCCCGTCCGCGACCAGGACACGCTGGGCCAGAAGCTCGCGGAAGGTTGTCATGGCGCCTCCTAGAGGGCTTGGCGGAGAGCGTCGGCGCGGTCGGTGGACTCCCAGGAGAATCCCTCGCGGCCGAAGTGGCCGTACGCGGAGGTGGCCGAGTAGATCGGGCGGAGCAGGTCGAGGTCGCGGATGATCGCGGCCGGGCGCAGGTCGAAGACCTGGAGGATCGCCTGCTGGATCTTCTCGACGTCGACCTTCTCGGTGCCGAAGGTCTCCACGAACACCCCGACCGGGTGCGCCTTGCCGATGGCGTACGCCACCTGCACCTCGGCGCGGTCGGCGAGCCCGGCGGCCACGACGTTCTTGGCGACCCACCGCATGGCGTACGCCGCCGAGCGGTCGACCTTGGACGGGTCCTTGCCGGAGAACGCGCCGCC
>NZ_JBEZFH010000452.1:0-1415 GCF_040649355.1 Sphaerisporangium sp. NPDC049002
CAACCACAACTACATCGGCACTGAGCGCGAGCAGGACCGCTTTCTCGTGCGTGCCCGTGACCGTGTCCATGGCCTCGGTGATGTGCTTGCCGTCGCCGTTGTGCCGGTGCGCGACCATCACCTGACCCGTCAGCAGAGGCGTGCCCGTCGAGAGGATCGCCGTCTCCTGCTGGCTGGTCTGCGTCGTGAGTGGCTGCCACGGGTGGCGTTCGGACCCGCGCTCCGCCTTCGCAGGCATCAAAACGGCGGGAAATTCAGCGAACCGCTGCCTGCACCTTTCGGCCCTTGCCATCGTGGATGGCGCGAGCGGGCTGAGGACGATCTCGCCCGTGTCCTTGTCCTGGAACTCGCGGAGCGGCCTGTCGCCAATCTTGGTGCCGAGGTTGGACAGGTCGAGCGCGTTCAGCGACGGCGCGAACGGAGGAATCACGACCCTTCTGCATGACTCGCACCGGTACTCGTACTGCTTGCCGTAGCGAACGCTGCCGGTGGGCGGGATCCCGGTCTTCCAGGTCCACACGGCCTGCACCATGGTGTCGCAGAACGAGCACCACGACTCGGGCCGGTGGTCGAGGTCCGGGGCGGGCAGGCGCTTGTCCCAGAAGACGATGTAGATCCTGTCGCGGGACTGTGGGACGCCGAAAAACATGCTGTTGAGGTAGAGGACGCGGTGCTTGTAGCCCTCGATGTCGAACTGCTTGAGCCACCAGCGGTAGGTGGTGCCGTCGCCGTACCGCTTGCCCTGCACCGCCGGGCCCCACGAGGTGAGTTCGGTGGTGCATTCGACGAGGATCATCCGGGGGTGATGCTGGGCGGCGTAGTGGAGCACGCAGTTCGCCGTGGCGCGGTCGCGCTCTGATTTGGTGACACGCTCATCGAACTCGGGGTCTTCGAGGTCGAACAGCGACAGGCGCTGCTCGTAGGCCTTCTGCGTGTTGGCCTGTGAGTGGTTCACGCAGCTCACACCGGCGACGATGAGATCAGCAGGGGGGAGGTCCCTGGCGGAGTGGTAGTCGGACGACTCCGGGTCGACCAGGTCCGCGATCCAGTGCTCGGCGTCCGGGTGGTTGGCCTCGTGGATCTCGACCTTGTAGGCGTTGTGGTTCGCCGCCATGATCGTGGTGAACCCGGCGCGTTCGATGCCCTTCGTGAGCCCGCCGAAGCCAGAGAAAAGGTCTACGGCGATCAGCTCGTCGTGGCGGAACCGGCGCCGGCGTACGGCGGGGCGATGCGTCGCAACGCGGCGCTGCTGAGGTCGGCGGCTCATGGGTGCTGCCACCCGCAGGCGGTGTGGTACATGGGTGCTCCTTGGTTCGGGTGTCGGGTCGCTCGTTCCGACGTAGTGCCATCGTACGTGCACTTAGGGCTGATGGACAACGATAGGGCTCAAACTCCTGGTCATCGGGAGTCTGAGC
>NZ_JBEZFH010000453.1:0-1133 GCF_040649355.1 Sphaerisporangium sp. NPDC049002
GGCGCCACTGCGACCGGCGCGGGCGCAGCGCGCCGCAGGCGTAGAGCCTCTCGACGACGGCGCGAGCACGGTCGCGGTCGTTCACCCGGTCGGTCAGCATGTCTTCCAGGGCCCGGGACGCCTCATTCCACGCGGCGTCGAACGCTGCGGCGTCGGCCGTCGCGGGCACGGTGGGGCGGAACACCTCGCCCTGGTGCCTGAGGGTGTCCCCGTATCCAGTGAGCGGTTCTCCGCACACGCGGCATTCGATGCGACCTGAATCGGGGTTCGGCCACTCTCGGGCGGCGTGGGTGTAGGGCTGGGTCCTGGTCGCGTACATTGGGTCACCCCCGTCTTGGGGTTTGTTCGAATGCCACTGAGATCATACCCCCACGCGGTGTAACCCCACACGCATTTAGTGCCGTTTTCGCTGGTCAGGCCATCAAGCGGCGCCGTTTATCGGCTCTACCGTGTTCCACGGCTGCGGCTTGAGGGTCGCCCGGAGATAGAGCGGATGGCGCGGATGGCCGGCCTGGGTGAGCGCGAGTGCCGTCAACCCGCGCATCCCGGGCAGCGCCAGGACCTGCTCGACCCGCCAGGCCGGCGCGTGCGCTCCCCACGCGGCCACCAACGGCGCCCCCGCTGTGACCGCGTCCCGCGCTGCCGCCACGAGGTGCTCGTCATTGTCCGGGCCTACCGGGTCACCTGCAGCGCCCAGGTCGACCGGTCGAGTGGCTCGCCAGGCGAAGAGGTTCACCACGGCGAGCCCCCCATACCCCCAGGCGCGGGCGAACCCCACGCATCGGCGGATGGTCGGGTCGTCGACATGGTGATCCGCGGTCGAGGGGTTCAGCATCACGAAGGTGACCGCAGCCCCCTCGGCCCAACGTCTCGCCAGGTGGTAGCGGTAGCAGCCGTCACTGGACAGGACCGCAGCGCGCATCATGGCTGGTGTTGCCATGCCGTGTCCTGCTGGATGAGGGCTTCATGGATGCGGCTGTGGATCAGGTCTACGGGGACGGCCCGGTCGCCATCGTTGAGGGCCTTGTCGCACAGCTCGAGTACGGCGCGCAGGGCTCTGATGGTGACGTCGTCGAGGCGGAGATGCCGTCCACCAGGTCGCCGACCTCGTTGGTCGGGTGGCCACCGTGGTC
>NZ_JBEZFH010000453.1:1143-1395 GCF_040649355.1 Sphaerisporangium sp. NPDC049002
TGATGGTCCAGGATGGCGCGAATCAGCGGCCCCTTAGCGTCAGGCGCAGTGTTGCTCATGATGTGGTTCTTTCAGTGGATGGGCTGGGGCTGCCCGCATGTCGGGCAGCGGGATCCGAACACCGTGGCACGGTGCGCTTCGGCTCGCAGTTCTCTGCGGTGCGCGTCGGCCGCGGTGTCGGCTTCGCTCTGGCTTCCTTCGGCGAGGGTGTGCATCCCTTGCCCGCAGCGAAGGTCGCAGCATCCGGCCACC
>NZ_JBEZFH010000454.1:0-1373 GCF_040649355.1 Sphaerisporangium sp. NPDC049002
GGCTCGGCGAGCGGGACGCGCGGGGGGCCCACGTCGAGCCCTCGCAACCGCACGCCGGCCTTGACGAGCGACACGGCGTACCCGGAGCCCTGGCGCCCCCACGGGCGTGGGGAGGACAGGAGATCCGGGCCTCGCTCTATGACGAGAGCCGGCTCACCCCCACGGGCGTGGGGAGGACTCAAGGTCGCGGCGATCTGGGTGTACGACTCGCGGCTCACCCCCACGGGCGTGGGGAGGACAGCAGCCGTAACGTCTGCAACTCGCCGGTGTCCGGCTCACCCCCACGGGCGTGGGGAGGACGGTCCTACGAGGAGTACGAGGCCCGCAAGTGGCGGCTCACCCCCACGGGCGTGGGGAGGACGGGTCCTGCTCCCCACTGTCGCCTCCCGTTTCCGGCTCACCCCCACGGGCGTGGGGAGGACCCCCAACGCGAGGTCTCGGTGACGGCCCGGTCCGGCTCACCCCCACGGGCGTGGGGAGGACGGCAGTGGCGTCGTCTCGCTCCCCGGTGCGTCCGGCTCACCCCCACGGGCGTGGGGAGGACGGAGCTACAACCGTTGTCCGTCCGGGCCGGTGCGGCTCACCCCCACGGGCGTGGGGAGGACCGTCGGGCCGTTCCCGGTCACTGGTCTGGTCACGGCTCACCCCCACGGGCGTGGGGAGGACCCTCCCCGACAGGTCTCCTGACGCGCCGCCGCCGGCTCACCCCCACGGGCGTGGGGAGGACCCCGGGGGGTTCACAGGCATGTGGCCTGATCCTGGCTCACCCCCACGGGCGTGGGGAGGACGCCGAGGATGAGCAGTTCGTACCAGCGGGTGACGGCTCACCCCCACGGGCGTGGGGAGGACATCGCCGGCCACCTCACCGTTTTCCTCCGCCACGGCTCACCCCCACGGGCGTGGGGAGGACGCCATCCGGCGGTTGCGCCACGTCTGCAAACTCGGCTCACCCCCACGGGCGTGGGGAGGACTGTCCGTGATTGGCGAACGTCGGCAGACCCCGCGGCTCACCCCCACGGGCGTGGGGAGGACCGTACTACGACGGCAGGCTGATGTACGCCGGTCGGCTCACCCCCACGGGCGTGGGGAGGACCGTGAACGACCAAGGAGACGACGACTGATGGGCGGCTCACCCCCACGGGCGTGGGGAGGACCAGCCCCGAACTTGTGGTGATCGTGTACGTGCCGGCTCACCCCCACGGGCGTGGGGAGGACCTCATGTACAGCTCACCCGTCCACCTGTTCCTCGGCTCACCCCCACGGGCGTGGGGAGGACATGCGAGCACCGTGGGCGCGGTCAGGCGCCTGGACCTGACGCTGGAGGTCACCCGTACGGTCGCCAACAGGCCGCTCTCCGTCAGCAGCACCCAGCC
>NZ_JBEZFH010000455.1:0-1366 GCF_040649355.1 Sphaerisporangium sp. NPDC049002
GCTTCTCCAGCGCCAGCAGCACGCCTCCCCGTTCGACCACGTCCGGCCGCCCGTCGGCCGTCGAGGGGCCTCCCTGGCCGGAGAACGCCACCTGGCGAAGGCGCGCGGCGCGCGCATCGTGATCCCCCGGCCGGGCGAGCACGTCGACGTCGACGCCTCGCCCGCCGTCGACGGCTGGTGGGAGGCCCTTCTCTGAGGCCGATCAGGCTGAGCGTCAGGTGAGTCCGGCCTGGCCGGACTCACCTGACAGCGGCACTCAGCCGTCGATGCGGTGGGTGGTCCAGAACGACGACAGGTCCACCGAGGTCGCGGCCTGGGCGGCGGCCTTGAACTCCGCGGTGGTCGAGACGCCGTACCAGTGGGAGGCGGCGTAGTTCTTGAGAAGGTTCTCCATCGCCGTGGTGCCGATCGCGCGCCGCAGGTCGTGCAGCGCGCACTTGCCGTAGGTGTACACCACGGTTCCGTACCGGCTCGAATGGGCGTCCCAGTAGGCCATCGAGTTGCTGATCTTCTCGGCCGACGACTGCCAGGAGACGCTGTTCCAGCAGCTGGTGCCCGAGATGCCGTTGTAGAGGTCGGTCGCGTAGTCGGTGAACGACTCGTCGAGCCACGGGCTGTTGTACTCGTCGTCTCCGACGATGCCGTACCACCACTGGTGGGCCAGCTCGTGCGCCAGAGCCGTGGAGCTGACGATGTCGAGCACGAAGCCGGGATACTCCATGCCGCCGAACCAGAAGTTGTTGTCCAGCACCACGTCCGCCTCGCCGTACGGGTAGGCCCCGAACCGCCCGGCGTGGGCGACGAGAGCGTTCTTCGCGGTGGTCATCATCGAAGTGGCGTTGGTGGAACTGATCGAGCTCACCCGGTAGACGTTCACCACCACGCCCGTGGTCGTCGTGCTGGTCGTCTTGACGAACGGCCCGGCCGCCCAGGCGAACTCGCGCACCTTCTTGGCGGTGGCCGTCGTGACCGTACGGCCCGACGTCCCCGGCTTGTCGACGGAGGTGCCGGTGGCCGGCACGAGCAGCGAGGTCGGGTGGTCGAGCGTGACCGAGTAGTCGCTGATCAGCCCGTAGAACGACTCGCCGTTGTTCGTGTACGGGTCGAGGTGCCAGCCGCCGCCGTCGCGGACCGCGAGCACAGGCAGCGCGTTGCCGATGAAGTTGTACGACCCGTCGCGGCCGAACCGGTCGGCGCCCGCGGGCACCACGATGCTCAGGTCGAACCCGACCGAGGCGCTCTGGTTCTGGTTGAGCGGCGCGGGCAGCGCGATCTTCAGCGCGGTGCAGCCGACGGACAGCGGGGACGCGGCACGGGCGGGATCGAGGACGTCCTGTACATCCAGCGCATCGACCGTCCCGGCAGG
>NZ_JBEZFH010000456.1:0-1358 GCF_040649355.1 Sphaerisporangium sp. NPDC049002
CACCACGTCTACAGCCACCGACGCACCCTCAATCTGTTCAAGATGGAAGTGAGGGAATCAAGCTGACCAAATCACAAACTCGCCGGGGCCCTGGCCAGGAACCGGCCGCCTTCAGATCCGTCGCCGCGAAGTTCCCCGTCCCCGAATCCGGAGTCCCCGCCGCCGCGACTGAGGCCATCACGTACACCTTGCCGTCCGACGGCGAAGCGCCCGGAGCGGCCTCCACATCCGCCACGAGATGGCGAGATGCCTGATCATTGGACGACGGCACCACCCGCGCGCTCTCAGCCGCCTTGGCACACCCCGCGTCAGGCCGAGCGGCCAGCACACACGCAGGCATCTCGATCAACCCGAGCCGCGCGGCAGACCCCGCAGGAAAAGCGTTGGCGAAGCCGGAGTAGTCCACACTCACCCGCACCCGGGCCGCCTGGAGGCCACCATCGGCCCGCGCGACACGCACCCCCAAAGCCGTACCACCCAGGCGTTTGGCAACGCCCGCGCTCAAGGTCTCCACCCGCACCTTGCCTGGCGAGGCCTCAGCGCCCGCCTGCGCCACCGACACCGGTGAATCCGACGCCTTCGCAAAACCGGCGCCCACGGCCACCTCGGCCGACCCGGCACTCGGCAGCACCGGTGCGGCGGCCTTGGTCACCGGAGGCGGCGAATCCTCCACACCATGGACATCGGCGACCTTCCTGATCGCCCGCCCCTCCACCGACCGCTCCTGGGAGGAAGAGGACCCCGGCGCCGACGGCGACACCAGATCAGTGATCACCCCGACGCTGGACGCCAGCAACGCGATCGAAAGCACGGCTAACAGCCACATTTGGACACGCTGAAGGCGCACGCCTCAACCTCCGAAATACCCCGTCGACCCGCGACACTGTGCCCGGCGGGCCGTATAAAGCACCTATAAGTGACAAAAACGCTCTCATCTTGATCAGTGTCAGCAACCCTGTCAATGCGCTGTCAGCCAAACGGCGACTACGGAGAGTCATGAAGCTGCCGAAGTGGCCGGTCATGACCACTCCCGATTGCCAGGAAACACTTAGATAACTGTCAGAGAGCATGGCCATCAGTAGCGGAACCACTCGGCTCAGCCGACATACGGCCGGGAGCGGGAGCTATCGGAAA
This sequence comes from Sphaerisporangium sp. NPDC049002, assembly GCF_040649355.1. Lineage (NCBI taxonomy): Bacteria > Bacillati > Actinomycetota > Actinomycetes > Streptosporangiales > Streptosporangiaceae > Sphaerisporangium > Sphaerisporangium sp. NPDC049002. The sequence goes on from NZ_JBEZFH010000456.1 coordinate 1,135, forward strand.
GCGCACCGGTGGTGATTGTCGGTACTCATTTCCAGGCTTGCCAGCGGCGGAGAGGTAGCGGTGATGAGTCCTCATGCCCGTTTGGACGGCCTGGTGTATGAGAGGAGCAGCCTGCTCGGTGTGACCCCTCCTGTCGCTTGCCAGCCTGATGGGACCACCCAGTTGCCACGAGGAAGGGACCACCTGGTCGTGTAGTCGATCATAATGATCTCCCTCAGTTCGTC
>NZ_JBEZFH010000457.1:0-1349 GCF_040649355.1 Sphaerisporangium sp. NPDC049002
ACAGGGCCCGGCATGGGATGCCGGGCCCTGCTAGGACTGCTGTCGCTCTAGCTGGCTAGAACGTCAGGCCTTGGTGGTGGTGCCGCCGTCCTTGGTGACGATCGAGCCGGACCACAGGTTGGCGGCCGACTTGTAGATCGCGTAGGTCTCGGTGTCGAAGTACGGCGAGGTGCTGAAGTCGATCCGGCCGTTGCCGTCAGCGTCACCGATGAGGCTGGTGACACCGTTGATGTAGCCGAGGCGCTTGGTGCTGCTGTACTTGAGGATCCAGGGGCCACCGGAGGAGCCGGCGGTCATGGAGCACTTGAGGCCGATCTGGGCCTCGGCCTTGAACTTCGCGGCAGCGGCGGCGGCGAAGGTCTTGCCGTAGCACCACTTCGGCGTGACACCGGTGTAGGGGGTGTCGCCGTCGGGGTGCGCGGCCGCGGGGTAGCCGAAGATGTAGACCGGCTGGCCGACCTTCTGGTTCCAGGTGAAGCCCTGGCCGCCGACGTTGTCGCCCAGGCGACCGGCGTCCTTCACGTAGAAGATGACGTAGTGGAAGATGTAGAACTGGGCCTCGGCGCCCGGCTTGACCCAGGACTTCACGAAGAAGTGCGTGATCAGGTAGTTGCCGTTGTCGTCGGTCGACTTGGTGCCCAGGCCCTCGTAGCCGTCGTACTCGCTCTGGGTGACGTGCTCGACCTTGGTGAAGGCCTTGGCGCCCGGCTTCTTCACGGTCAGGTCGGCAGCGGCGTCGTAGGTCTGCTTGTTGACCTCGGCCGGAGCGAAGACGGCGCCGGGGAAGTCCGGGCCGACGGTCTCGGTCTTGCTGCCGGGGATGACCTCGCCGACGCCGCCCTTACCGAGCCACTCCTGGTAGGTCTTCTCGCTGACGCGCTCCCGGTCGAGCTTCTTCTCGCCGCCCCAGGCATCCCACTTGGCCTTGGAGACCTCTTCGGCGCCGGTGTAGGCGATGCCGTTGTAGACGGTGACGAACGCGTAGTCGCTGTCGTAGTCCTCGTACACCGCGAAGTCGTAGTGGGTGTAGGCGGCCTTGCCGACGTAGATGCCCCAGGGAGCCTTGCCCTGGTAGTAGCCCGGGATGAAGACCCAGTTGTCGAGCGCACCGTTCTGGACACCCTCGTCGAACACGCAGTGTCCGGCGGTGGCGACCAGGTTGTGGTACTTGCTCTGGATCGAGGACCCGGAGCACCAGTACTCCTTGTCACCCACCGTGAAGAAGACCTTACCAATGGTCTTCGGCAGGTTGACGTTCTTCACCTTGGTGGGGGTGACCTTCTCCTGGCCGATCGGCGGGACAACGCCGGCCTTGCCGTCAGGAGCAGCGTCGCCGCCACCGAGCTTGA
>NZ_JBEZFH010000458.1:0-1335 GCF_040649355.1 Sphaerisporangium sp. NPDC049002
GGCGACCTTCACGCGTGCCTTGGCTCGGTTCGCCGAACCCTTCTCCTTGCGGGAAAGGGTCTGCTGGGCTTTACGCAGGCGGCGTTCTCACGGTCCGCCCGGCCTTGTCGTGCGTGCGATTTGGGTCTTGACGCTCCCAGTCAACCGTTTCATGATCGGCCTGTCTCCCGACCGCCGCCGTTCCCGGGTTTCGGTTCATGTGGGTCCGGGCATGGTGGCGCACGTTCTCCGCGATTACCCACCGGCCCTGTGGCGAACCGCCGAGGGCTCCGCACCCACGAACAAGGAGTAGCCGATGGTCCCGATAACGGACAATCAATTAGATTGCCACGTTTTCGAGCGGGTGCGCGAAGCCAAGGCGGCGGTCATGCCGCCGGAGGTGTACGGACCGGAGTTCCGCGAGGCCTACGAGACCGCCGACGGCGTGGTGTGGAAGCTCGAACGCGCGCAGAACTTCTACGAACCCTACGAGCCCAGCTGGGTGGCGATGACCGAGGGCGATTGGGAACGTTCCCTTCAGCTCGTCGACGAGTCGCGCGGCTCGCTCCGCGCCGAGTACGACGGCTACGCCGAGTTCCGGCGGGTCCGCGTCGTCGAGCCGCCCATCACGCCGTACATGCAGTGGGAGCTGCACGTCCTCGCCGCCCGCGTCGAGGCGGGGGAGCATGCCCGGGTCGTGCCGGTCTCCGCCGTCCGGCCCTTCGAGCGTTACAACCCGCTCCCCGAGCTGCTGATCTTCGAGTCCACCCTCATGTACGAGGTGCTCTACGACGCCGACGGCACCCACCTCGGCGGTCGCCGCATCACCGACCACGACGTGGTCGAGCCGTGCCTCGCCGCCCTGATCGGGCTGTACGAGCAGGGCGAGGAGCTCGCGGCCTACCACCGGCGCGAGATCGTCCCCCTGCCCGCGCCCGCCGTACGGCCGCTCGTCTCCTGACGCCGGCCCCTCCCTGGCCGGCCCGCGCGCGACCGGCTCGCCCGCCTCCGTCTCAGAGCCGGGGCCGGCTCAGAGCCGGGGGTCGACGGGTTCGGATTCCAGGGCGAGGACCGCGAAGACGGCCTCGTGTACCCGCCAGAGCGGCTCGCCTCCGGCCAGCCGCGCGAGCGACTCAAGGCCAAGGGCGTGCTCGCGAAGGGCCAGTGACCGCTTCCTGCCGAGGAACCTGCGGCGCAGCACGTCCAGGCTCTCGGTGTAGTCGGGTCCGTAGATGATCCGCAGGTACTCGCGCCCGCGCACCCCCGGTGCCGCCGCTGTTCCTGAGATACGCCGACAAGGCGCCCTGCGTGCCGGGCTTGATGATGACCGTCAGCGGCTGGACGGCCCCGTCCAGG
>NZ_JBEZFH010000459.1:0-1311 GCF_040649355.1 Sphaerisporangium sp. NPDC049002
GGACGAACTGAGGGAGATCATTATGATCGACTACACGACCAGGTGGTCCCTTCCTCGTGGCAACTGGGTGGTCCCATCAGGCTGGCAAGCGACAGAGGACACCACGATGGTCTGCTGATCCAAGCGGGGCTGCGGCTCACCCCCACGGGCGTGGGGAGGACGAGGAGCGTTCGCGCCCGCGCGGCTAAGCCGGCGGCTCACCCCCACGGGCGTGGGGAGGACTCGAGCGGAATGAACCACTGGGTCATGAGCTGCGGCTCACCCCCACGGGCGTGGGGAGGACGGGATTCCGGCGGACTCTCGGGTGATGCCGTACGGCTCACCCCCACGGGCGTGGGGAGGACCTGTTCGAGCAGTACCACGACCGTGGCCATACCGGCTCACCCCCACGGGCGTGGGGAGGACCCGATCTCCTCCAAGTCCGAACGGCTGAGGATCGGCTCACCCCCACGGGCGTGGGGAGGACCAGGTGGCCTCCACGACGTCGAGGAGCCTGGACGGCTCACCCCCACGGGCGTGGGGAGGACCTCCCGTCCAACCGTGACCGCATCCGGCACGCGGGCTCACCCCCACGGGCGTGGGGAGGACGGTCGGTACATCCGTGACGACCTCGACCCCCGCGGCTCACCCCCACGGGCGTGGGGAGGACACCTGCCAGGCCGCCTGACGAGAGGTAGTCCGCGGCTCACCCCCCACGGGCGTGGGGAGGACGGTTGAACTCATAGCGGATCATGATCAGATTCCGGCTCACCCCCACGGGCGTGGGGAGGACTGAACACCTGACCCACCAGCGCGAAGGCCATCGGCTCACCCCCACGGGCGTGGGGAGGACAGTGATGTAGGTGGCGGCCATCGGGTCGTGTGCGGCTCACCCCCACGGGCGTGGGGAGGACCTCGTACAACGACTCCGGGGAGAATGTCCGCCCGGCTCACCCCCACGGGCGTGGGGAGGACTCGGCCTGGGTCAGCGTCGCGCCGGTCCACAACGGCTCACCCCCACGGGCGTGGGGAGGACCGGGTCGACGTCCATCTGCACGTCGGCGCCGACGGCTCACCCCCACGGGCGTGGGGAGGACGCCCTGAATCTCGTCAAACTCCAGCTCGGCGGCGGCTCACCCCCACGGGCGTGGGGAGGACATCGCAGCGAACGCGGCGCGGATCTGGTCACGCGGCTCACCCCCACGGGCGTGGGGAGGACAACAGCAACATCCACACCAGTCCCCGGTTCAGCGGCTCACCCCCACGGGCGTGGGGAGGACACGAGCTGAACGAGGCACACGTATGCCGCGCCTGCGGCTCACCCCCACGGGC
>NZ_JBEZFH010000460.1:0-1300 GCF_040649355.1 Sphaerisporangium sp. NPDC049002
CCGTCAAGGCCATCAGGAACCGCACAGGGATATCGACCCGCATGCAGCAGGGCTACCGCGCCGAGTCGGGCCTGGAGTTCACGGTGGAGCCGTGGTGCGCCCCTGGAGCCGGCGACATCCAGGTGAAGCAGGAGTACCGTGCACGGGCCGAGGAGGTGCTGAAGGTGATCGCCATCTACGAGTCCGAGCCGCTGGCTGACCCGTTCGACCTGGTGCGACGCCTCGGCATGATGGACCAGCGCACCCACTCGGCGCTCAGCTGGGAGGCCTGCGCGCCGCCCGAGCCATACCACGGAAGCTCGGAGCAGACCGGCATGCGACTGGCAGCGTGAGAGGAACCAGGTGACCATCACAGAGCCCGCGGGCGTCACCATCGGGCGCACGCCGCCGAACAACATCGAGGCCGAACAGTCGGTGCTCGGCGCGATGTTGCTGTCCAAGGACGCCATCGCCGATGTCGTGGAGACCGTCCGCCAAGAGGACTTCTACCGGCCGGCCCACCAGATCATCTACGGCGTCATCCTGGACCTGTACGGCCAGGGCGAGCCGGCCGACTCTGTCACCCTGTTCGGGGAACTCACCAAACGCGGCGACCTCGGCCGCGTCGGCGGCGGCGCCTACGTGCACACCCTCACCGCGGTGGTGCCCACGGCCGCGAACGCCGGCTACTACGCCAAAATCGTGCAGGAGCAGGCGATCCTGCGGCGGCTGGTCGAGGCCGGCACCCGCATCGTGTCCTACGGGTACGGCGGACAGAACGAAGAGGTCGACACCCTGGTCGACCGGGCGCAAGCCGAGGTGTACGCGGTCACCGATCGCCGCCTCAGCGAGGACTACCGGCCGATCGCCGAGATCATGCCGGACACCTTCGACGAACTGGAGGCGATCAGCGGGCGTGGCAGCGGGCTGATCGGCGTCCCGACCGGCTTCGCCGACCTGGACGAGCTGACGCAGGGCTTGCACCCCGGACAAATGGTGGTGGTAGCTGCAAGGCCTGCCGTGGGGAAATCGACCCTGGGACTGGATTGCGCCCGCAGCGCCTCCATAAAGCACGGGCTGACGTCCGTCGTGTTCTCCTTGGAGATGTCCCGCACGGAGATCGTCATGCGGATGCTGTCGGCCGAGGCTCGCGTTGCCCTGCACCGGATGCGCTCGGGACACCTGGACGAGGACGACTGGGTGCGGCTGGCGCGGCGCATGGGCCAGGTGGCCGAGGCGCCGCTGTTCATCGACGACTCCCCGAACATGTCGATGATGGAGATCCGCGCCAAGTGCCGCCGCCTCAAGCAGCGCAACGACC
>NZ_JBEZFH010000461.1:0-1290 GCF_040649355.1 Sphaerisporangium sp. NPDC049002
GATCTCGTCCAGGGTGAAGTCGAGGCGCGCGGCCAGCCCCGCCGTGGCCGTGCGCAGCACGGACAGGTAGGCACTCGCGACGAGTTCGAGCCCGCCCTGGCCGCCGCCACCGCCCAGGTCTCCGAGGCCACCGCGCTGGAGGCGCTCAACGAGCTGGTCGCCCGCGACATCGTCCGGCCCGCCGCGGCGGGCCGGTTCCGGTTCCGCCACCCGCTGGTCCGGCGGGCCGCCTACGAGTCCTCTGCCGCCGGCTGGCAGCTCGCGGCCCACGCCCGGCTGGCCGCCCACCTCGCCTCCCTCGGCGCGCCGGCCACCGTCCAGGCCCACCACTTCGAGCGGTCCGGCTCCTTCGGCGACCAGCGGGCGGTCGCCACCCTGGTGGAGGCCGCCCGCGCGGTCGCCGCCCAGGCTCCGGTCACCTCCGCCCACTGGCTGCGCAAGGCCCTCGACCTGATGCCCGAGGAGCCGGGCACGCTGGAGGAACGGCTGGAGCTGCTCCTGGAGCTGAGCCGGGCGCAGGGTGTCAGCGGCCGGCTCACCGAGGGCCGCGACACCGCCCGCGAGCTGCTGCGACTGCTGCCCGAGGACGACCACGCGCGCCGGGCCAGGGCCGCGCGCATCTGCGCCCTCATGGAACGCCAGCTCGACCGCCCCCACGAGGCGCGCGCCCTGCTGCTGGACGAGTTGCGCCGGATGCCCGACCCCCGCGCCGCCGCGGCCATCCCCCTGCGGATGCGGCTGGTCGCCGAGAGCATGATGCGGGTCGACTTCCGCGCCGCGCAGGCCGTCCTCGACCTGATGCCGGACTCCGGGGACGACTGGGAGCCCGACCTCGCCATGGCGGTGGCGGCGCTGCGCCCGATGCCCGCCTACGCCGCGGGCCGGATGGAGGAGGCGCTGCGCAGCGCGGACGCCGCCGACCGGCTCATCACCACGGCCCTGGACGAGCACCTGGCCGAGTGGCTGGACGCGGTGGCCTGGCTGTGCTGGGCGGAGACCAACATGGGCCGCTACTCGGTGGCGCTGCGCCACTTCGAGCGCGCCGCCGCCGTGGCCCGCTCCACCGGGCAGACCTACATACTGACCAACCTGCTCGCCGGCAAGGCCCGCACCCTCATCGTGCTCGGACGGCTCCCCGAGGCGCTGGCCACCGTCGAGGAGTCGGTCGAGGGGGCCCGGCTGCTGGAGTCGGGGCAGCAACTGGTGTTCGCTGGAGGTCAGGAGGATCTCCACGATCCTGCTGCCCTTCTCCTCCACCACGCCCATCGCCACCCAGGTGCAGATCTGGAT
>NZ_JBEZFH010000462.1:0-1256 GCF_040649355.1 Sphaerisporangium sp. NPDC049002
CGGCAGCGCCCTCGGGCAGCCGGGCCCGCTTGACCGCCCGGCCCTGCTCGTCCTGCACCTCCACGTCGTGATGGTCCTCAGCCCAGTCATCACCGCCATCTCCTCGGACCCGGGGTCGATGCCGATGTCGGCGGCGACGGAGACCGGCTTGCCGTCGACGTAGACGTCGAGGTGGGAGTGGTAGTGCTCGGCCATGCCCATCGGCCCGAACTTCAGGCCCGCGGCCAGCACCAGCGGCTTCGGGTTCGAGGGGGTGTCCCACGGCGGGGCCCCACCGTCCGGAGGCAGGGGGCGGTCGGCGAGGAGGCCGTATCCGAGCCCGCCCAGCGCCAGCACGGCGACGGCCGTGCCGATCACTGCCGCGGTCCTGCGACGCCGGCGCGGGGGCGGCTCCTCCTCCGGCACCGGCGCCACGTACTCCGGGGTCTGCTTGGTCTCGTTCAGGGACATCGGCCGCCTCCACCACACCTGAATGCTTTAGCTGTACCCATGCGTCGTACATCGTCGCGTGATTCACTGACGCGCATATTCACCGCGTAATCGGTGCGCGGAAATATGCCACGACATTCCACCGGATCGAATTCCATTGACCGGCGAATTCGAGGGTACCGCTGCGATGGTGCTGGGTGTCGGCCGCGGCGCTGGCAGGAAGTGGCCGGATAATGAGGGCCATCATGTCGCCGGGCGGGCCCGCCGACCCGCCCGGCGTGGACGTTCAGACGAGGTCGAACTGCTCCCACGTGCCGATCGCCGCGCGGTTGGCGATGAGCGGCTGCGCTCCGCCGCCCTCGGCGCACACGTACTGGCCGTTGGCCTGCGCCCTGAGGCTGACCGAGCCGTTGGGGTTGGTGATGAGCTGGAAGGTCTCCCACGGGCCGATCGCGGTGCGGTTGGCGATGAGCGGCTGCGCTCCGGCGCTCTCCGCGGTCACGTACAGGTTGTTGACCTTCGCTCTCAGCGCCACGTTGCCGTTGCCCAGGTCGACGCGTTCGAACTGCTGCCCGGTCCCGACGGACGCCCCGTTCGCGATCAGCGCCGAGCCGTTGGCGGCGGTCACGTAGCGGCTGTTGGCCCGTGCGCGCAGGGCGACCACCGGGGAGGCCGGTGACGTGGTCACGCTCACGGCGTTCGAGGCCGCCGAGGTGTTGCCGGCCGCGTCGCGGGCGGTGACGGTGAAGGTGTAGGCCGTGGCCGGGGTCAGGCCGGTCACCGTGTAGGGGGTGCCGGGGGCGGTGGCCACGACCGTGCCCGCGCGG
>NZ_JBEZFH010000463.1:0-1237 GCF_040649355.1 Sphaerisporangium sp. NPDC049002
GGGTCAGACATCCCTGGAGCTGGGCTGTCAAGCGGCAAAATCGTTCTGTCGGTGTGACCAGGCGGTTGCTTGGTCGTAGGGGGTGTGTGTTTTGAGGCAGCCGTGAAGGATGCCGACGAGGCGGTTGCCGACTTGGCGCAGGGCGGCGTTGTGGCTGACGTCGCGAGTTTTGAGCTGGTCGTAGTAGGCGCGGACGGCTGTGTCGTGGAGGATGGCGGCGCTGGCTTGCATGTGGAGGGCGTCGATGAGCCGGTCATTGTGGATGAAGCGGGCGTGGACGGTCTTGGACTTGCCGGACTGGCGGGTGATGGGTGAGGTTCCGGCGTAGTTCTTGCGGGCCTTGGCGCTGGTGTAGCGGCCTTTCGCGTCGCCGAACTCTGCGAGCACCCGGGCGCCGAGGATGACGCCGATGCCGGGCTGGCTGAGGAGGATCTCAGCGTCCGGGTGCCGCCCAAAATGGGCCTCGACCTGCCGTTCGAGGGTGTTGATCTGGGTGTTGAGGGTCTGCAGGACCGCGACAGTCGCCGTTACGGTGGCCGCGTAGGCCGTGGCGACCAGGTCGCTTTGCCCGAGGTGCTCGGCGCGCAGTTCGACCTGGATGGCGGCGGCTTTGGCGGGCTTGTCGCGGTAGCCCTTGAGTGCCGCGGTGATCTGGGTGATGGTCAACCTAGCGGCCGCGGCCGGTGTCGGGGCCTTGGCCAGCAGCACCAGGACGGCGGTACTGGTGAGGCCGAGCGGCTGGTAGGCGGCCAGGGCAGCGGGGAAGTAGTCCCGCAACGCCGAGCGGAGCCGCAGCATGTGACGGGTCCGTTCCCAGATCATCGTCTGATGCGCGCGAGCGACGACCTTGACTGCCTCGGCCTCATCGGAGTCTGCGGCGACCTCGCGGAGTTGGTACCGGCGAGTGCGCACCATGTCGGCCAGCGCGTGCGCGTCGGCCTTGTCGCTCTTGGCGCCGGAGTTGCCCATCACCTCACGGTGCCGGGCGGCCTGCTTAGGGTTCACCCCGAACACCCGGTACCCGGCCGCGACCAGCGCTCGCACCCACGGCCCCCGGTCGGTCTCGATGCACACCAGCACCTCGGCCGGCTCGGCGTCGTCGGGCAGGAAGGAAGCGACCAGCTCGTGGAAGCGGGCCACCCCGGCAGCGCCCTCGGGCAGCCGGGCCCGCTTGACCGCCCGGCCCTGCTCGTCCTGCACCTCCACGTCGTGATGGTCCTCAGCCCAGTCATCACCG
>NZ_JBEZFH010000464.1:0-1193 GCF_040649355.1 Sphaerisporangium sp. NPDC049002
CTACGGGCTTGGCCTGTGGTTCATCCACATGCCCGACGGCACAGGCATGTACAACCCCGGCATCCCCGACCTGGTCATCGTCGGGCACGGAAAGATCCTGTGGCGGGAGTTGAAAAGCGAGTCTGGGCGTACCAGTGCTGAGCAGCGTGCTTTCATTGAACGGCTCCGCTGCAATGGAGCGGATGTAGACGTGTGGCGTCCCCGCGATCTTCTCTCCCGTCGCATCCACCGCGAACTCGAAGCCATTTCGGGTCCGCCGGTTGTGCGCGCCCGGGAAAGGGAGAGATGTGAGCAGTACAGGATCAAGGCCCGCGTCAGCACGGCTCGCGTCGCTGGACGACGTCGCAAGGTTCGCCGAGCAGCAGGAGACTGAGAACCTGCTGTGCCGTTCGTGGGGCCACCAGTGGGATCCCAGTCCGCTGACCCACGACATCAAGACGGTCGGCGACGAGCATCACTGGATCGTCGAGTGTCTGCGATGCGCCTCGACACGCATCCGTGTGTTCGCAATGGATGGCTCCAGCGCCAGCCGCTATGAGTACACGGAGGGGTACCAGGCTCGGGGCCTGGGGCGGCTGACATCGAGGGCACGCGGCACGCTGAACGTCGCCCTGATAAACCGTCTCAAGTCACGGTGAAGCAGATCGAAGTCGCAGTCTTCTGCGACGAGTGCTACCGCCAGCAGCAGGTGCGGGTGCCGGGCGTATCGGAGGACGTGCGCATCGGCGGCCTCGAAGGGGAAGTCGATCTGTGCTCTGAACACAAGAGGGTGTTACTCGGCCCTCTCGTGGAGCTGATGTCGGCGCTCGGCAGAAAGCGGATCGCTGCCTCCAAGCCCACCAAGGCTCCCAAGCGAACCAAGGCGCCCGAGGTCGCGCTTACGGGGACAGTGTTCCCGCCGCCGCCGAAAGACTCCTCTTCGGAGGTCGTGTACGCCGGCTGCGGGTCCTGCCGACAGTGGGTCGACATCCGACTGCGATCGACCCACTGCAAGCGCTCACACGCGGGGATGTTGCCGTGGCACATCTCCTGGTCGCTCCCCGGCGCCTCGGAGGTGTTCCTGTGCACGTGCACCATGCCTTTCCTCTCCAAGCGGGCCGTTCGGCGCTGGTCAACAGCTACCAGTGGATCATCGTCGCCACGTTCCTCGTCGAGTGCGTGAACCTCTTCTGGGTGCCCGCCAAGGACGCGAC
>NZ_JBEZFH010000465.1:0-1160 GCF_040649355.1 Sphaerisporangium sp. NPDC049002
CATGCGCGCCGGTGACGCCGTCTCCGTGACCCGTACGGACGGCTCGGTGGCCCGGCCAACATCTCCTGGCCCGAGGCCTCGGTCAGCACCGCGTACGGGTCGACGTCGCCGGCGGACGGGTCGGTGAGCGGGGTGTCACGGACCAGGCGTTCGGGATAGTAGGCCGTGGTCGCCTCGACCAGCGTTCCATCGTTGAGGCTTCGCATGTGGTGGCGAGCCGCCACCTGGCCTTTCCCGATGTCCAGGATGGCGGACAGGGTGTAGCTCTCCACGCGGGCGGCGGGGGAGACCATCTCGACGGTGATGGTCTCGAACCCCTCAAGCTCCTGCTGCTCCAGGGAGACGGGCCACGGATCGAAGACGTCGCTTCCGCGCATCATCTGCCAGGTCATGCGCGGGGTCGCGCGCACGAAGTTGCCCTTGCGGGGCAGGGTCGTGATCAGGCCGTCGACATCGCGTAGCACCGCGTAGGCGCGGGCGACGGTCAATCGGGCCAGGCCGCGCTCGTCGGCCATGCGTTGTTCGCTGGGCAGCGGGTCCCCAGGTTGCAGTTGGCCGCTGAGGATGGCCGCGCGAAGTTCGGCGGCGAGTGCCTCCTGGAGGCTTTCACCCTCTCGCCGTGGGCTGCGTTCCCGGCTGGTCACCATGTCTCCCTTGATGCTGCCTGCCTTTGTGTGCCCCAAGTGTGGCACGGGGTCGTCAGGTCTAAATTTGATGCTGGCCTATCTGGTGTACACCAGGTATGCTAGCGTGTAATTCGTCAGAGCGACAGAGGGAGAACAACTCCGATGGCCAACGCGAGGGAGCGAGCAAAAGACCGGAAGGCGGTACGCCGCGCCTGGCACATGCAGCGCATCAACGCCGCCGCCACCCCGGCGGGGCGGATCCGCTTCGCCACCGACTACCTGCTGGCCACCCTGCGGACCGCCAACGAAGACAAAGTCCTGGAGATCGCAACCACGGTGACGAAGTACCTGATCGATACGAGCGACTCGATCCCCACACCAACAAGGAGTAACGCATGAACACCGACACCCCCGAGGCGGTGAACACGGACGAGACGCAGGTTGCCGTAGGTGTCTGACCTGCCGCGGAAGTCGTCGAGCGGCCGGACGCCCGCGGCCCCGATCGCCACGTCGGTCAGGCCGTTGCGCCAGGGG
>NZ_JBEZFH010000466.1:0-1130 GCF_040649355.1 Sphaerisporangium sp. NPDC049002
GGATCAACAAACCACTCACGTCTCAAGACGACGGCGCTTCACCACAAACCACACAAGTAGCCTGATGTCTCAACACGTTTGACAGGTTCCGGAGCGACCGCCACCGTCGGCCGCCCGGCGCGCACGTTCGCCCAGTGGGCCGCCGAACACGCCGACGTCTTCCGCGCCTGAACGGGCGACGGGCGGACGTCCCCGACGCCGGTAATCGTCTTCGATGCCAGTGAGGAATGCCTCCCGAGGGAGGCTTTCCCATTCTTTACCTCGCTCTTAGATTTGGCGTCATGAGACGAACCTTGATTCCTCTTGTGGGTCTGACGGCCGCCGCGCTGCTGCCGATCGGCGCCGCCTCGGCGGCCGTCGCCTATCCCGTGAAGGACAAGACCCTCACCGGCAATTCTCTGTACGCGAAGGGAGCCCTTCCTACGACCAAGTGCCCAGAGAAGCCGATCAAGAAGCTGGACGCCGGCTCTGCCAAGAGCTATCTGAACGGTGTGCTCACCTGCCTCAACCGGACCTGGGCCGTTCAGGTGCGCAAGGCGGGTAAGAGTTTCTCCAAGGCGAAGGCCGTCTTCGTCACGAAGGCTCCGAAGCGGTTCTGCGGCGCCAAGTGGCTCAAGGACTGGACGAGCTACTACTGCGGCGAGTCGCGGACGATCACCATCGTCCTCACGAAGCGCTTCCTGAAGGAGCCTGACGACCTCTTCCTGTTCAACCTGCTGGCCGTGAACTACGCCGAGCACGTGCAGAAGCTCACCAGCATCGACAACGCCTACCAGAACATCTCCTACCGGAACAAGGCCGAGCTGGCCGAGCAGAACCGCCGGTACAACCTGCAGAGCGAGTGCTTCTCCGCGGCCTTCATCGCGAGCGTGTGGGACTCCCTCGACCGCACCAAGAAGGACTGGGACGACCTCCTCTACTACATACGGGACTGGGCGAGCAAGGACCAGGGCAGCCGTAAGTCGATCACCTACTGGGCCGATCGAGGCTTCAAGTCGGCCGACCCGGGTTCGTGCAACACGTGGAGCGCGGCGCCCTCAAGCGGGCGCTGAACTGGCGTAGAGGCCCAGATCCGAAAACCGCGCAGATCGGCTTTAACCGATACGCCTTTCCTAAAGTCAGCGGCGGCC
>NZ_JBEZFH010000467.1:0-1124 GCF_040649355.1 Sphaerisporangium sp. NPDC049002
GCCGCCGCCCCAGTCCCCGCTGATCTTGCCGAGGGCCGGGTACCTGGCCACCTCGCCGGTCGGGGAGACCCCCACGGCGTTGATCCCGGCTCCGCCGCGAGGCACGCCTCGGCGGCGAAATCGCACCGGGGCGCGAAGGCACACGAGGCGCCGACGGCCGACGGCCGGGGGACCGAGCCGGGAATCGTCGGCAGGGCCGGGAGCCGGTGCGTGATCGGGGGGTCGCAGGCCGCCAGCCGCGCGGTGTACGGATGCGCGGGGGCGTCCATCACGTCGGCGGTCGGTCCCTCCTCGACCAGCCGACCGGCGTACATGACCATGATCCGGTCGGCCCGGCTGCGCGCGAGCCGCAGGTCGTGTGTGATCAGAATCAGTGCCATGCCGCGGTCGCGCTGGAGTCCGGCGACGATCTCCAGCACCTCGTGCTGGGTGGTGACGTCCAGGGCCGTGGTCGGCTCGTCGGCGATCAGCAGGTCGGGATCGGCGGCGAGCCCGGCGGCGATGGCCACTCGCTGGCGCATGCCGCCGGAGAGCTGGAAGGGGTACTTGCCGGCGACCTCGGCGGACAGCCCCACCTCGGCCAGAAGCCGCGCCACGCGCCCGGCGCGGTTCCCCCGGCCGGGGATCGCCCAGCCGATCTGCTCGCCGCAGCGATGGACCGGGGACAGCGAGGTGAAGGGGTCCTGGAGCAGCAGCGCGATCCTCGACCCCCGGACCTCGCGCCACGGCGTCCCACGGGCGGCCAGGTCGAGCCGCCTGCCGCCCAGCTCCATCCGCCCGCCGGCGTGAACCCCTTCGGGTAGCAGCCCGACCAGCGCCTTCACGGTCATCGACTTGCCCGAGCCGGACTCGCCCACGATGGCGACCGTCTCGCCGGGGGCCACGGCGAGATCGAGACCGGAGACGATGACCCCCGAGCCGGAGGTGACCCGGAGATCGCGGACGGTGAGCATCGGCGCCGTCATCGGGCCACCACCTGTCGTTCGAGCCGCTCGGAGAGCCAGTCCCCGAGGAGGTTCACCGCCGTGGCGGTCAGGATGATCAGCAGCCCGGGGATCACGGCGACGGCCCGGCCTACTGCGCGTATGGTCGAATCAGGTCGGGAGAGCGCTCTAAAAAGGCGA
>NZ_JBEZFH010000468.1:0-1120 GCF_040649355.1 Sphaerisporangium sp. NPDC049002
GCCCGCCCTTATCACTGGGAAGATCCATGAGCGACGACGTCTTCACCCTCCTGCAGCACATCGCCGATGAGACCTGGCAAGCCACCCGCGACATCGGCCTGCTGCCCTGGAGCTGCATCGCCGCAGGCCACATCGCCCAGCAAGCCGCCAGGTACTTCGGGCTTCCCGGGCACCTACAGCCGGTTCAGGCGCTGGTGGCCAACACCGCGGCGATCGAGCTGATCGTCGCGCAGGTGCCGCCCGAGCAGTGGCCAGAGGAAGCCTGGTCGGTCGGCACCAGCGGCGAGTCCCGACCGGAGCGCTATCCCGGGCACATCGTGCTGACCTTCCCTCATGCCAGCGGGACGGTCATCTTGGACCCCTCGCTGCCGCAGTTCACCCGGCCGCGCCTGGGCGTGCTCCTAAGTCCCCTGGTCGCGGTCCAGCCGCGCATGTGGCCCGACGGGGCGACCCGCGCGGTCTTCGAGCGTCCCGGCGGCGCGGTCAGCTACGAGCCGTACCAGGATGGCGGGCTCTATCGCACCTCGCCTGACTGGATCAACCGGAAAGTGAGGTATCACCGTCTGGTGGGGCGAGTAGTCCGGAACGCCAAGAATGGCGCGTTGAAGCCCACAACTGACCGAATGCGATGAATTAGTGGGAAGCTCAACGAGATGGTAGAAAGGTCGCAGCCGTGATCGTGCTCGGGTGACCCTCGCGCACCACGATCCAACCCCTCGGATCTCGGTTTCGGCCCTAGGTCCGAAACAGGTCCCGGACGTGGCAAGGTGGTTTCCGTGCCCAAAGAATCGCGCCACCGACGACCCGTGGAGCCGGCCCAGCCCCAGGAGCTGCCCGCCCACATCACCATCCCGTGCCTGCGAGGCGACCACAGCCTCTGCTCCGGCCGCGTCGCCCTGCCCCAGGTCCGCAACGGCAGCCGGTTCGTGCCGTGCCAGTGCCCCGAAGGACCGCCGAACTGCGTGCATCCAGAGTTCCGCACCCTGCCCGTTAAGTAGCAGGCGACGCTAACCATCGCGATGTCTACGGTGCGGTCACGTGGACATCACCTCGCCGCCCGGCTGCCCGGGGAGCACCCCCCAGATCAGCGAGTAGTACAGGATGGCCACCCCGATGCCGA
>NZ_JBEZFH010000469.1:0-1094 GCF_040649355.1 Sphaerisporangium sp. NPDC049002
GGTCCGGTAGCGGGCTGGTCATGGCTGATAGAACTCGGATGTGGCGCGCTTTGATGTGACCGATGCCGAGTGGGCGTTGATCGAGCCGCATTTGCCGGTGGCCGCGACCGGGCCGCTGCCACGGCGGGTGCGTGATCAGTTCAATGGGATCTTGTGGCGTTTCCGCACCGGATCTGGGTGGCGTGACGTGCCGGAACGGTACGGGCCTTGGTCCACGCTCTACTCCCGGTTCAGCGGCTGGGCCAAGGCCGGGGTGTTCCAGGGGCTGATGGACGCGCTGATCGCTGAGGCCGCATCGCGCGGGCAGGTCGGTCTGGAGCTGGTCAGCGTGGACTCCACGATCGTGCGGGCGCATCAGGAGTCGGCGGGGCTGGCGGTGGCCGGGGAGACTCTGGATGCGCTGGAGCAGGCACTGACCGAGGAAAAGGGGGCTCCGCTGCCGGAGCAGCCGCCGGTGCTGCGGGTGATGCGCCGCAGGCCGCACCCCGCGCACCCGGCGCGGACGGCGCGGACGCGTCGCCGGGCCAGGACCGTGCCGCCACCCGGCGACGCCGTGTGGCCCGGGCGAAGGCTGCCGGGCTCGGCCGATCCCGAGGCGGGCTGAGCAGCAAGATCCATGCCGCGGTCGATGCCGCCGGGTTGCCGCTGTCCTTCGTGCTCACGCCCGGGCAGGCAGCCGACTGCCCGCGGTTCATCACCGTCCTGGACAAGATCCGCGTCCCTGGTCCGGCCGGCCGGCCCCGGACCCGTCCTGCCGCGGTGGCTGCGGACAAGGCCTATTCCTCCAAGGCCAACCGTGCCCATCTGCGCCGCCGCCGGATCACCGCGGTCATCCCGGAGAAGACCGACCAGCAGGCCAACCGCAAGAGGAAGGGTTCAGCCGGCGGGCGGCCGGTCGGCTTTGATCCAGAGCGCTACCGGCAGCGCAACACCGTCGAACGCTGTTTCCAGAAGATCAAGACCTGGCGCGGCCTGGCCACCCGCTACGACAAAGCCCCGGAAAGCTACGAGGCCGGACTCCACCTCCGAGGCTCGATCATGTGGCTGAAGCTCCTCACCTCAACCACATGATCCGAACTCCAAACAGCTCCTAG
>NZ_JBEZFH010000470.1:0-1076 GCF_040649355.1 Sphaerisporangium sp. NPDC049002
CGCGCCAGATGGTGTCGGTGGCGACGGCGATGATCCCGTTCCTCGAGCATGACGACGCCAACCGCGCGCTCATGGGTTCGAACATGCAGCGTCAGTCGGTGCCGTTGCTCAAGAGCGAGGCGCCGCTGGTCGGCACGGGCATGGAGTACCGTGCCGCGACCGACGCCGGTGATGTGATCACCGCGGAGAAGGCGGGTGTGGTCGAGGAGGTGTCGGCCGACTACGTCACGGTGATGAACGACGACGGCACGCGCACCACCTACCGGGTGGCGAAGTTCAAGCGCTCCAACCAGGGCACCTGCTTCAACCAGAAGCCCATCGTCCGCGAGGGCGACCGGGTCGAGGTCAACCAGGTCGTCGCCGACGGTCCCTGCACCGACAACGGCGAGATGGCCCTGGGCAAGAACCTGCTGGTCGCGTTCATGCCCTGGGAAGGCCACAACTACGAAGACGCGATCATCCTGTCCCAGCGCCTGGTCCAGGACGACGTGCTGTCCTCGATCCACATCGAGGAACACGAGGTCGACGCCCGCGACACCAAGCTCGGCCCCGAAGAGATCACCCGGGACATCCCCAACGTCTCCGAGGAGGTCCTGGCCGACCTCGACGAGCGCGGCATCATCCGCATCGGCGCCGAGGTCGTGCCCGGTGACATCCTGGTCGGCAAGGTCACGCCCAAGGGCGAGACCGAGCTGACCCCCGAGGAGCGGCTGCTGCGCGCGATCTTCGGTGAGAAGGCCCGCGAGGTCCGTGACACCTCGCTGAAGGTGCCGCACGGCGAGATGGGCAAGGTCATCGGTGTCCGGGTGTTCAGCCGCGAGGAGGGCGACGAGCTTCCCCCCGGTGTGAACGAGCTGGTCCGGGTGTACGTGGCCCAGAAGCGCAAGATCACCGACGGTGACAAGCTCGCCGGACGCCACGGCAACAAGGGCGTCATCTCCAAGATCCTCCCCGTCGAGGACATGCCGTTCCTGGAGGACGGCACCCCGGTCGACATCATCCTCAACCCGCTGGGCGTGCCCGGCCGGATGAACGTCGGCCAGGTACTGGAGACCCACCTCGGCTGGATCGCCGCC
>NZ_JBEZFH010000471.1:0-1074 GCF_040649355.1 Sphaerisporangium sp. NPDC049002
CCAGGGCGATCGGTTACGGCAACACCACCGGGGACCTGCCCGTCATCGGCGACTGGAACGGCGACGGCATCGACACCCAGGGCCTCGCCCGCTAGACCCACTTCAGCGGCGCGCATCCCCGAAGGGGGCGGACTCCATGTCCGCCCCCATCTCGCGTTTCCGTCCGCGGGCGATCGGCCGCGCCCCCATTCTCGCCCGCCTGCGCGTTTCGCCGGCCCGATAACGCAGGGCCGAATCGTCTTTCTGAAGCGGTCGTTTCTGGAGCGAACTTAAAGCGAAGTTGTAGAGCGCCGCCCGACTCTATGAATGTGCTCGAAAACGCAGAAACGACCGTAAATAGTTTGGAAGGGATCCAATGAGCATCTCAGCTCGGCTCCGCAGCCGCCTCACCCGTCTCGTCGCCACCTCCGCGATGGTCGGCGCCGCGTTCACCGGCGTCGCCGTGGTCCAGGCCCCGCAGGCGAGCGCGGCGTCCAGTGTCGACGGCACCATCACCGCGTCCGAAGTGATCGCCCGCGCGTGGGACTGGGTCAACCGGCGGCCCTACATCAAGTACGACGCCAGCGGCAACACGAGCGCTCCCGATGTCTCGGGCCGCAACTACCGGCCCGACTGCTCGGGTGCCGTCTCCATGGCGTGGCACCTCGGCACCAGCCTGACCACCGCGACCCTGCCGGGCCGCGCGCCCAACGTGATCTCCTCCTCCCCCTCCAGCTCGACCGACCTGCGCCCGGGTGACCTGCTCAACGTCAACAACGGCAACGGCCACCACGCCGTCCTGTTCGACCACTGGGAACCGGACCACGTCCACTTCTCGGTCTTCTCCTTCGGCGGCGGCGCCGACGGGAACTCGCCGCCCACGCACGAGACCGGCAGGACCTTCAGCGGGACCGTCGGCGGTCACCCCGGTTACGTCTACACCGCCTACCGCTACGACAAGGTCGTCCAGGACGGCGGCGATCTGGGGGTCCTGGAGTATTACTTGTCGGACAGTCTGGATTCCAGTGTCGCGACGCGTCCGGTGATCTATTACGGCAGCAGCCCGCAGATCCCGATCGTGGGTGACTGGAACGG
>NZ_JBEZFH010000472.1:0-1073 GCF_040649355.1 Sphaerisporangium sp. NPDC049002
GACCAATTCCTGCCACAGGCTGTCGCGGATGGCGGTCGTATCACCGGGTCGAGGCGTTCTTCACCCCGCCCGCCCTAGCCGAGCAGGTCGTCGCCGCCGCCGACATCCAGCCCGGCATGACCGTGCTGGAACCCTCGGCGGGGAACGGCGCTCTCGCCGCTCTAGCCGCCGAGCGAGGCGGCCTGGTCCACGCAGTCGAACTGTACGCACCCTTCGCCGAGCGGCTGCGCCGCCTGGGCCTGCAGCAGGTCACCGTCGGCGACTTCATGGACCTCACCCCAGCGCAGCACTCGCAGCGCTACGACCGCGTCGTGATGAACCCGCCGTTCCGCAGGGGCACCGACGTCCTGCATGTCATGCGCGCGATGCGGTTCCTCAAGCCCGACGGCCTGCTCGTGGCCGTCATGAGCGCCGGACTCGCAGACCGCCAGACCGGCACTGCGGTGCACCTCCGCTCCCTGGTCGCCTTGCGCGGCGGACGCATCGAGTACCTGCCGGAAGGGGCGTTCGTCTCCGCCGGAACCGGGGTCCGCACCATCTTGGTGACCATCCCCGGCGCTGGTCCCACACCCTAAGTGCAGGTAGCATGAAGGCGTGCCGGAAGAGCGACCCGACACCCAACCCGAGGAGCTTCACATGACCGAACCCGGTCCCCGCCTGGCCGAACTGCGCGACCGCTTCCCCGTCGGCTCCCGCGTCCAACACGACGAGAGCGGAAAGTACGGAGTGGTCACTCTGCAGAAGCGCGGGTGCGCGCCCGCCTACACCGACGAGTCGGAGCAGGTCGCCCACTCGGTCGATCACGTCGGCCTGGGCATGGTTTCCGTCTACCTGGACGGCCGCCCCTGCCCGCTCTGGTACATGGAGGACTACGTGACGCCCGCCCCGCAGGACGGAAAGCCCTGACCGTGGCCGCCGCTGCCGCCTCCAGCAAGACGACCAGAGCGATCCTCTGCATCATCGCGATCGGCGCCCTCGCCATCGTCGGCTCGATCCTCCTGCTGTCCGCCTACCTGATCCTCGGCGGACTGACGCGGATGACCCTCAACTGACCCCTGCGTCTCGTCCATCCC
>NZ_JBEZFH010000473.1:0-1065 GCF_040649355.1 Sphaerisporangium sp. NPDC049002
CATCACGGTCAAGGGGGTCGGCGCACAACATGCCCGGACGGCCGCGGGGGGCGGGACTCGGCCACCCATCGCTCGTGGGGGCATTCGGTGAGGATGATGCCGGTGGTCCATTGGGTGGGTTTCATGGTTCCTCCTGGGGGGCGGGGGCGGCTGGCGGCTATGCCAGGCCGTCACGGAGGCCGTCCTCGTAGCCGGCCATGTACAACGCGCGGCCGATGAGCACGTCGACCTCACGCTGAGCTGAGTCGAGCTGAGCCCAGGGGATGAGCCAGGACTCCTTGGGGTCGGGTTGCCGCTTGGCCCACTCGACCCAGACGTCTCGGACCATCTCGCCGAGCCGTTCGAGGAGGTCGTCGGGGAGCGTGGGCGGTTGCTGGTTGGCCATGTCGTCCTCCTGGGGGGGGCTGAGAACCCCGGACTCCCTGCCGCCTGGGAGCCCGGGGAGGGTCACCTCGGTGTCACGTTGATGGCGCCGCCGGTCGGGACCGGAACGATGGAGATGCGGCCGTCCTGGATCGCCTTGTACAAGATGGCGCCGTTCTTACCGAGCACCTTGGCCAGGTCACGCAGGGACTTCAGTTCCGTCTGGACCCTGGTGTTGATCTGGGTCTGAGCCGCGTTCTGCGCTTTGGCGGCCTGCTCGGCGGCCATGGCGTCCTCAAGCCCGGCAGGGGGAACCGGCTTTTGCACGATGAGCACCATGGAGCCGCACTCGCCCGTCCCGGCGTAGGTGGGCGCGCAGAAGAACGAGTCGCCGGTGATCTCCTGGATGTACTTGCCTGCCAGGGTGCCGACTTCGCTGGCCCACGCCTGGTAGGTCTTGGCGTCGTTGTACAACGCCTTCCACCCGTGGGATTGGGCCGCCTCGTTCATCGCCCGCCGGATCGGCTGGCCGAGATAGAACGCCTGCAGCTCCTTCCACCGCTTGGGCTCCTCGTCGCCGGCGAAGTCGATGCCGTTCCGCTTGGAGCCGAGCGCGTGTCCAGCCGTACGTCGGCGGCGTCGAGGTCGGACGGCATCCAGACGTCCGGTGTCGTGCCCACGATCACGTACGGGGCGCTCGCG
>NZ_JBEZFH010000474.1:0-1058 GCF_040649355.1 Sphaerisporangium sp. NPDC049002
CCTCCAGCAGGAGCGTGGACTTGCCGATGCCCGGCTCGCCGGCCAGCAGAACGACGGCGTCCAGGACGACGGCGGAAGCGGGGCCAGCGCCGATGTAGTCCTCGTTCGCGCGGCTGGTCTTACCGGGGAAGGTGGCTGCTTGGATCAGCATTATCGCTTTCCGTGGACGTAGACGGGGGTGAGGAGTTTCACGGAGGTCACCTCGCCGGAGGGACCGATGTGGGTTTGCACGGCGGCCGACCACAGCGACTTGCGGGTTTGCTCCCACAGCGTGTCAATCTGGTCGACGACGAACTGCACTGCGCCGGCGGTGCCGGCGGCGTGGGCTCCTCCCAGGTAGAGGAAGCTGCCTTGCCCGTCGGGCCGGCGGACCCGCCCGATGTGAGCGATGCACTTGCCGCCGCTGTGGTCGGCGCCGGGGGCGACCTGGTCGAAGTCGGAGAAGTACTCGTTGCCGGTCTCGATGTCGACGATGTGCCAGCGACCCTCCTGGTCTCGGCGCCATTTGATCGCCGGGTCGGCGGTGATGGCCTGAGCGATGAGCACGGAGGTTCGCGGGCCCATCAGCACGAGCAGGTTGTCGCGGTTGAGGTCGAGGTGGTCGTGCATCGCGACCGGTCGGGTTTCGACGACCAGGTCCATCGATGCGGCGAGCCGTGCCAGTTTGTCGACTGCCTCGCGGGTGCTGTCCAGGACGGCGCCGTAGCCTCGTTCGGCCTCGCGCCTCTGGAAGACCAGGGCGGTCAGCGATCCGCCTGCTGTGGCGTTGGGGGCGAGGAGGGCTCGCTCGGGGCCGGGGCCTTGGGTGCGGAGTTGGCTGATGCGGGTGGGGGTGACCCCGAGGTCTGCCGCTAGTTCGGCCGCTGTGGTTGGGCCGCCGAGGACCATGTCGATCGCTGTGCGGCGGATCGCGGCGAGCCGTCTGGTGGCGCTGTCCATTGCCCCTATAAGGCGATGCGCATCACGACATTGCGTAAGACTGTCGCTTTCGTCACCTATGTCTTTTTCTGCCTGCTTTAGCAGGTTAAGCAGCTCGTCAGTAGAGCGGGGGACCATTC
>NZ_JBEZFH010000475.1:0-1052 GCF_040649355.1 Sphaerisporangium sp. NPDC049002
TGTTCGCGGTCACCGCTCCGATCTCGCTGGTCTTGCTCCAGCTGCCTCGTCGGTCTACTCAGTCCAGAGCTCGTGCTTGCGGTGCTCACCGCCGGCGACGAGTTGACGTGCGACGCGCTGGACGCCTACATCGCCGAGCGTGGCGACCATCCGGGGGTGCTGTTCGCTACGCGCAACGGCAAGCCGCTGGCCGTGTCTTACGTACGCAAGCTGATTCAGCGGATCGCGGAGCAGGTGAAGGTGCCGCAGGCCCTGCTGCTGTCGCCGCACTCGGTACGGCACACCGTGATCACCAATGGCATCGCGATGGGCGTACCGGTCGAGCGGATGCAGTGGCTCGCCGATCACGCAGACGCCCGAACCACCAAGGTGTACGACCACACCGACGGCATCGACAGGTCGCCGGTGCAGCTCATGGGGCAGCGCACGAAGATGGGTGTCATGCGGCACGTCCAGCAGCAGAAGGCGGACGTGGCCGATGAGCAGGCTTGATTCCCAAATGGTGGCGCAATTCGGTCGCACGTTCGTACTCTCGTGTTGTCAGAGTAACGGCTGTGTTTTGCTCTGCCTCTTTTCACGCCACTTCCCCGGCTGTCGGAAAGGCTGACGCGATGAGACTTCGCGTGACCGGTACCCAACGAGAGTGCGACGAATTCACCGACCTGGTGGCGCGCCTGACCACGGTGCGGCATGTGCGCGACCACCAGGCGACTAATGGACTTGGGATGAGCCGTTACATCACCGCCACGCTCGTCCCTGGCATGGTCGAGGAGATCGAGCATGCCATGGCGAGGTGCTTCTGCGCCCCGCCGGCGGACCCGCCCACCTAGTAGAGGAGCGCTATGCCCAAACAGTGCGACAACCGCAGCGTCGGGATCATCATCGAGCAGGACGAGCGGTACCTGACCTTCAAGCGGGCGACCGACCCCCCCGGCGAGGCGCCCCCGGCCGGGCACGTGGATGTCCACGGCAACATCGAGCAGGCCGCCCGTATCGAGGTGTCCGAGGAGGTCGGGCTCACCAAGCTGCTCAACCGCAACCTCTACGTCTAC
>NZ_JBEZFH010000476.1:0-1051 GCF_040649355.1 Sphaerisporangium sp. NPDC049002
GAGCTGGAACATGCCCAGGGTGTCACCCCGGGCGAGCATCTCGTAGGTGGCGGCGTCGTCCAGCGGCACCTGGTCCAGGTCGATGCTGACGCCCAGCCGCTCCCGGATGCCGGTGATGGCATCACCGATGATCGTCAGGTTCCGCGAGCCCAGGAAGTCCATCTTCAACAGGCCCATGGCCTCGACCTGATCGCAACTGAATCCGCCGATCACGGCTCCGTCGCTGCCGCGCCGCATCAGCGGCAGCACGTCGATCAGTGGTTCGGCGCTGACGATGACCCCCGCGGGGTGCACGCCGGTGCCCCGGGCGATGTTCTCCAAGCCGCGCGCGGTGTCGATGACCTGACGGGCATCCGGGTTGCCCTGGTACAACTCCCGCAGCGCGCCGGCCTCACCGTAGCGTTCCTCGGCCGCGTCGAAGATGGCCGCCAGAGGGATCTCCACGCCCATCTTCGCCGGCGGGAACGCCTTCGCGATGAGGTCGCCCAGCGCGAACGGCATGTCCAGCACCCGGCAGGCGTCCCGCACCGCGGCCTTCGCCTTGATGGTGTTCAGCGTCAGAATCTGCGAGCAGTGTTCCTCACCGTAGGTCTCGGTGACGTACTGGATCACTTCCCCGCGCCTGCGCTCGTCGAAGTCCAAGTCGATGTCAGGCATGCTCACACGGTCGGGGTTGAGGAACCGCTCGAACATGAGGCCGTGCTCGATCGGGTCCAGCTCGGTGATCCTCAACACGTACGACACCATGGAACCGGTCGCCGATCCTCGGCCGGGGCCGACCGCAATGCCGTGCTCTCTCGCGAATCGGCAGATGTCCGCGACGACGAGGAAGTAGGCCGGGAATTCCATCTGCTCGATCACGCGCAGTTCGTAGTCCAGGCGCTCCAGCACCTCGCGGGACGGCGAGTCCCCGAACCGGAACCGCAGACCCCTGGCGGTCTGCTCGCGCAGCCACGTCGCCTGCGTGTGCCCCTTCGGCACCGCGAACGCCGGCATCAGGTCTCGGGAGGCGAACACCTCGTCGTACGCCTGCACCCGCGAGGCGATCAGC
>NZ_JBEZFH010000477.1:0-1036 GCF_040649355.1 Sphaerisporangium sp. NPDC049002
CCCGTGGAGACTCTGGCATTTGCCTCCGAGGTGCGGAAGGCGGTGAGCCGACTCGAAGTTGTGGCGCAGGGTTACCGAGTACATGCCCGCACCGTACGGCGACGCGGGGTTAAGGTCGCGGACTACCTCGCCCAGGTGCTTGCCGTGGGGCGTAGGGAAATTTACTGTGCGCGTCTGATCGTTCACTGCAGGATGGGAGCCGGTGTGCGGCTCGACGTCACACCGCAGCGTTACTGCGAGGCGCGCACCAGTTCCCCTCTCCTCTGTCCTCATTTCAGAACATGGTGAGTTGACGTTCAGGGCGATGCGCCTGGCGCATCCGGGTGCAGACGCGGTGGTACCAGGCCAAGGCGTAGTCGGCGCAGTTGGCGCAGTTTTTGTGGCGCTCGGCGTGGCCTGGCAGAGGAGCTGCGTAGCGCGCCCCCTGGGACCACGCCAGCGAGTCGGCCGATATCAACTCTTCCCCGTAGAGGGCGAGGCCGTCGGTCTTGACGCCGAACCCGTGCAAGGAGAGACCTAGGTCGAAGAACATGTAGACGATGTCGGCGATCTCGTCGGTCGCCTGGCGGCGGCAGACCGAGCCGAGGCCGACGATGCGCTGTGCTTTAAGGTCGATGCCAGCGTCGAGGTACATCTGGTAGCACCGGCGATATTGCCGCTTGGACCAGCCCTGGATGACGGGTATCAGCCTGTCGGCGAGTTCTGGGTCCACTTCCATGAACAACTTGTAGAGCAGGATGTAGTTCTCGACCGTCCACTGCAGGTGCTTGCCTACTGCGTCGTCGAACGGCTCATCCGGGCCCTCCAGGGGGGCACCTCGCGCCGCCCGGGTTCCATGGCAGTAGAGCGGGTTCTTGCGTGGTAGGTGCTGGTTGCGGCCGGCGATGACCCAGGGCTCGCACATCCAGTCCATGGGGGCGATGAAATCCGGCATTCCGATCTCGGAGGCGTACCAGCGCACCCGGCGCACGTATTCCTCAGGTGTGAACGTCCACTTGCCGTTCTGCCTGATCTGGCTGAATCCGCCGGAGTCCAG
>NZ_JBEZFH010000478.1:0-1030 GCF_040649355.1 Sphaerisporangium sp. NPDC049002
TCGTCGAGGTCGTCGGGGGTGGGTGGGCCGGTGCGGGTGTGGATGCGTTGTTTGAGGTCGGCGTTGTTGAGGAGGCCGAATTCGGGGTTGTTGATGAGTTCGTGTTCTTGGCGTTCGCGGAGGGCTTCGATGGTGAGGCGGAGTTGTTGGTGGGTTTGGTTCATGGGTTGGTTGTAGAGGTCGGCGACGCGGGTGTGGATGCGGAGGATGGTTTGGGCGACGCTGAGTTCGTATTCGCGGGGGGTGGTTTCGTAGTCGACGAAGGTGCCGGGGAGTTGGGGTTCTCCGGCGTGGCCTGAGGTGATGTGGATGAGGGCTTCGCCGTGTTTGTTCTGTGGGGGCCGGGGGTTGGTCTGGTGGTTTTCGATGTGGGTGCGGAGGGTGGGTGATTGGGTGAGGAGTTCTTGGAAGGTTTGGCGGGGGAGGGTGAGGGTGGTGGTGGGGGTGACGGCTTTGATGGTGTGTTCCCAGGTGTCTGGGTCGGTGGTGGTGAGGGTGTGGTCGCCGTAGTAGTCGCCGTCGGCGAGGACGCCGAGGATGGTGTGGTCGCCGTATTCGCCGGTGCCGATTTTGTTGACTTTGCCGTGGGCGATGAGGATGAGGCGGTCGGCGGGTTGGCCGGTTTCGGTGATGGTGTCGCCGGGTTCGTAGTGGTTTTGGGTGAAGCGGTTGGCGAGGGCTTCGAGGGTGGTGTCGTCGTCGTAGTGGCGTAGGGCGGGGAGTTCGCGGAGTTCTGGGGGGATGACGCGGATGTCGCTGCCGTGGTTGGTGAAGCTGAGGCGTCCGTCGCCGATGGCGTAGCTGAGGCGGCGGTTGACGCGGTAGGCGCCGCCGGGGGTGTGGACCCAGGGGAGCATGCGGAGCAGCCATCGGGAGGTGATGCTTTGCATCTGCGGTTGCGACTTGGTCGTGGTGGCCAGGTTGCGTGCCGCTTGGGTGGCCAGGCTCTGCTGGGTCTGGCCGTTGTGTGTGTCTGTTCTCGCGTCGGTTGTCTCGGTCACAACCCACACCACCAATCACTGTCGCGCTG
>NZ_JBEZFH010000479.1:0-1029 GCF_040649355.1 Sphaerisporangium sp. NPDC049002
CGTCCTGACAACGCTCGTGATCAACCCGCAGATCGTGACCTGAGCGTCCTCTTGGCCCGCGGTCAGGACCTCTGCGATCGTCGCGGTCCGGTGCCGGGTCAACGTCGCCTCGGCCCCGTTCAGCGGGTGCTCCGACACGTACAAGCCCAGCATGTCCCGCTCGAACCCCAGCCGCGTCTTGAGGTCCCATTCCAGATCCGGGATGTCGACGGTGCACACCGGCTCGTCGTCCTCGAACAGGGAGGCCCATCCGTTGGATGCCTTCTTCTTCGCGTCGACTGCCATGTCGACCGCCTGCGCGTGTACGGCGACCAAGCCCCGCCGGGGATGCTTCAGCGAGTCGAACGCTCCGGCCTTGACCAGAGACTCGATCGCGCGCTTGTTGCATCCCGCCTGGGGGACCCGCCCCAGGAAATCGGAGAACGAGACGTACAGCCCGTGGTGGCGGCCTTCGATGATGGCTGCCACCACGCTCTCCCCGACGTTGCGGATCGCCCCGAGGCCGAACCGGATGGCTGCGTCGTCGACCGCGCTGAAATGCAGCGTCGACTCGTTCACGTCCGGCGACAGGACCCGGACCCCCATGCGGCGGCACTCGGCCAGGTAGAGCGCGCACCGGTCCTTGTCGTCTCCCACCGACGTCAACAGGGCCGCCATGTAGTCGGCCGTGTAGTTCGCCTTCAGGTACGCCGTCCAGTACGACAGCAAGCCGTAGCCGGCCGTGTGGGACTTGTTGAAGCCATAGGAGGAGAACGGCACCAAGACATCCCAGAGCGACTGCATCGCCTCGCGGCCGAACCCGCTGGCCGCCATGCCCGCCGCGAACGACTCGAACTGCCGGTCCAGCTCGGCCTTCTTCTTCTTGCCCATCGCCCGCCGCAGCAGATCGGCGCTCGCCAGGGTGTAACCCGCGAGCTGCTGGGCGATGGCCATCACCTGCTCCTGGTAGACCACCATGCCGAAGGTGGAGCCCAGGATCAGCTCCAGCACCTCCCGCAGCTCGGGGTGGATCGGCGTGATGGCCTGTCT
>NZ_JBEZFH010000480.1:0-1028 GCF_040649355.1 Sphaerisporangium sp. NPDC049002
AACTGCGCTTCAGAGTACGGGTTGTCGTTGGACACACGAGGCCGTGAATGGGACTGGTCGATTCCCAGCAGCGAGAGCAGACCGGAAACGGTGTTCGAGGTCATCGAGGTGCCACGGTCGGCATGGATCCCGACGGGGGCGATCCCGCCGTTGGCCTCGATCGCGTGCTCGATGAACTCCCGGGCAAGGGTTCCCGTCTCCGTCGGCCAGATCTCCCACCAGACCACTTTCCGCGAGAAGATATCGATGATGACATACAGCAGATAGTAGACGCCGCGCACCGGTCCTTTCAGTTTCGTAATATCCCACGACCACACCTGATTCGGCCCGTCGGCTTCCAGTTCGGGTTTCTTCTTCGCTGGATGGACGGCCTGGACGCGCCGCTCACCGGACTGGCCGCGCTGGCGCAGCAGCCGGTACATCGTGGCCTGCGAGCACAGGTAGACGCCCTCGTCCAGCAGGGTCGCCCACACCTGGCCCGGCGACTTGTCGGCGAACCGGGGTGAGTCCAGTACGGCCAGCACCTGCTCGCGCTCGTGTTCGGACAATTCGGCCGGGTGATGAAACGGGCGGCGTGGGCCCAGCCGGGGCGGGGAGGGATTACGCCGCCGGTGCAACGTGGCCCGCGACCTCCCCAAGATCGCACATGCCCTGGCCGTGCCGAGCAACTCCTCCATTTCCGGGAAATGCTCGTCGATGACCCGACTCAGTTCGTGTCGGAGTCCGCGCTGCTTGAGATGTCCTGAAGCAGCGCGAATGCTTTTCCCGCTATGTCAAGCGCGGTCCTGGTCTTCCCGAGTTCGCCGCTGAGCTTCTCGTTTTTGGCCTCCAGTTTTGCCGCGTCGGCCTTGAGCTTTCTGTTCTCGGCCCGCAACCGGGCCAGCTCCTCCGACTCCGTGCTCTTTTTCGGCTTACCCGTCGAAGCGGCCAGTGTCCCGTTCTCCTGCTGCTTTCGCCAGTGCTCGATGTGGGAGTGATACAGCTTTTCCTTGCGCATCAGCGCGCCACGTTCGGGGCTGCCCTCGGGC
>NZ_JBEZFH010000481.1:0-1013 GCF_040649355.1 Sphaerisporangium sp. NPDC049002
ACAGCAGCGCGGGCAAGGTGTCCGCGCGGAAGGGCGCCTGCCCTGCCAGGAGCTCGTACAGCACGCACCCGAGCGCGTACATGTCGGTCCAACCACTCGCGGAGCTTGGCCTCCGGAACGGCGGCGTAGGGGTCGACGCGTCGCACACCGCCGCGCGGCTCGTCGCCGCCGCTCTCGCCCGGCTCCTCAGCCGGCTGGGCCGGCTCAGGGGGCTGCGGCGGAGCTGGATCGGCGACTCTCTCGACGTGGACCTGAGCGTCCTGGTCAACGTGAGGGCCGGTGAAGCGGCCCCGCAGCCGCTCCCTTGCCGCTTCCTCGTCGAGTTGGGTGGTCGCGGCGTCGCGCTGGTGCATCTCCTCCTCGATGTACACCGCGCCAAGCTCGTCGGGGAATGCCATGCGAAGCGCCATCGCGCGCACGCAGTTGGACACCACCATGCCGTTCACGATGAACGTGTGCGTGCCGTCCACCTCGATGTCGTACCGGGTTTCGGCCTTGGCGTTGGTCACGTGCTCGGTCTTGAGCACCGGCACGAACGCCATGCCGCCTGTGAGGCCCTGTCGCACCGGTCCGGCCACCCACTGCTTTGCGTTGGTCCCGGCGTCGTACCGGATGTAGGGGGCGAGCCGGGCCAGGAGCCGTTCGGCGTCCTCCACGCCGATGTACAGGTAAGGGTTGCGTTCCCGGCGGTGCACGGTGGCGGTGACGCCGTACTTGTCGGCAAACCACTGCGCTGCCGCATCGGCGAAGTTCGGTCCGAATCCGCAGCAGTACACCCGTAGGTTCGGCGGTGCTGCTTTGCTGTCGGTCTTTTGGATGGAGCCGTCGTCCATCAGCCATACCGCCAGGCCCAGATCGTCGAGCATGGCCAGGCGGTCTTGCGGGGTCATGGCCCGGTAACGGTATAGCGCGGGCGCGGCCGTGGTCCGCATCCTGATCGTGGGATGGGAGCCGCCGGCGCCGTCTGTCTGCTGAACGTTGTCGACGGTGACGCCCAGGTTGGCCAGGGCGTC
>NZ_JBEZFH010000482.1:0-1011 GCF_040649355.1 Sphaerisporangium sp. NPDC049002
ATGTCAATGTAGGGAGCATCCCCGCGTGCGCGGGGGCGAGCTAGGCCAACTTTCGTGACGGGATTAGGCCAACGGAGCATCCCCGCGTGCGCGGGGGCGAGCGAGGACGTCCCGCTGGGTGACTCCGAGCCCGTGGAGCATCCCCGCGTGCGCGGGGGCGAGGCTTGTTGAGCTGGGCAATTAGCTGGGGGTCAGGCGGTTTTCATTCGGTTGGGGTCGGCGGCGGGCTGAGAGGATGAGGCCGTCGTAGTCGGTGGGGTGCCAACGGTCAGTGCCTGCGGTGCGAACGGTCCAGCCTTGTTCGTTGTTGGCGGGCTCGACGAGGATGGCTTGGCCGTCTCCGATGCGCGTGGACAGCAGGTCCCATAGGCGGTCGCGGATACGACGGCTGGGGTTACCGACGAAGACTCCGGCGTTGACTTCGACCATCCAGCGCGTGAGGTGGCCGCGGAGTCCTTCGGGAGCGGCGATCAGGACGACGACGGTCATGAGGTGGGGCCGGGAGTGTCGAATTCGGGGCCGATGATAGCGATGTGGTCTTCGCCCATTGTTGGTCGGACGATGTTGAGGCCGAGGTTGATGGCCAGGTCGGATTCGTCGGCCCAGTTGGTGCCGCCTGCGACGGTGCCGAGTTGTTCGTCCCAGAGTTGATTCAGATCCTCGTCGGCGAGATCTGAACCTTCGGGGGCGAGGAGGTTTTTGATGTCGGTGACGATGCGATTGAGGAGTCGGGTCTGAGCGATACGGTCGCGTAGGCCGATGCGGGCGTCTCGTTCTTCGGTGAGGCCTTTGGCAGCGAGGTCGAAGGCCAGCGGGATGGTGAAGTCGGCTTTGTAGAGGTCGGCAACGTCCAGGACGAAGGAGATGGCGGAACCGGTGTGAACGAATCCGAGGCCGGGGCTGGCTCCGATGCCGACCCTCTCTGTCAGACTCTTGTGAGACATAGGACGAATGAGTCCTCATGATGTGAAACAGAGCTAGACAGGACGATCGAGACAGTGACGATGACCC
>NZ_JBEZFH010000483.1:0-1010 GCF_040649355.1 Sphaerisporangium sp. NPDC049002
CAGCAAAACCCGAAGCCGCAGACACTAACCGCTTAACCTGCAGAAACAGGATCACGCAGAGATCAACTCATACACCACTCCGCTGGACGTGACCCGTTGCCGGTGGCCGGCACCGGTGTCGACCCCGCGCACGCGGGGATGATCCTTGCGGAGACGCAGCCCCGTAGCGATCTCCTCGGTCGACCCCGCGCACGCGGGGATGATCCCCCACGAGATGCTGAGCACCGCCCACAGGTCACGTCGACCCCGCGCACGCGGGGATGATCCCGTAGAGAAGTCCCTGAGGATCGGCCTGGAAAAGTCGACCCCGCGCACGCGGGGATGATCCTTCAGGCTGGGGGCTTTTCGCATGTTCGGGGGTGTCGACCCCGCGCACGCGGGGATGATCCACCACCGATTACACCTCAGCGCCAGGCAATTTGCGTCGACCCCGCGCACGCGGGGATGATCCCCCCTCAGCAACTCGCCGCCGGCCTCGGCGACCGTCGACCCCGCGCACGCGGGGATGATCCCGCGGGCCCGGTGATCGGCGGGCGGATCTCGTTGTCGACCCCGCGCACGCGGGGATGATCCGATCCTCGACGCCCGGTACACCCTCGAGATCGGGTCGACCCCGCGCACGCGGGGATGATCCCCGGCCCATCAGCGGGCACCCCCGCACGGGATCGTCGACCCCGCGCACGCGGGGATGATCCCTCAAGGCGCCCGCCCAGTTCACCGCGCCCACGGTCGACCCCGCGCACGCGGGGATGATCCTGGACACGGCCCCCGGGGACTCATCGTGTGGCAGTCGACCCCGCGCACGCGGGGATGATCCCGGCAGCTTGTCGAGACCGCTCCGCGCGCTCGTGTCGACCCCGCGCACGCGGGGATGATCCTAAGGGGAGCGCCGAGTGGCGACGCTCATCGCCGTCGATGTCGCTTGCCAGCCTGATGGGACCACCCAGTTGCCACGAGGAAGGGACCACCTGGTCGTGTAGTCGATCATAATGATCTCCCTCAGTTCGTCC